>JBBSFW010000002.1:0-126528 GCA_038254805.1 Terriglobales bacterium | reverse complement strand
TGCTGGGTTTTCCCGATCAGCTTGCGTATTTCTTCTTTATGAACCAGAAGTTTCCGCGTGCGCAGGGGTGCGTGATTGTAAATATTGCCGTGCTCATAAGCGCCAATGTGGCAGTTGAGCAGCCAGAGTTCGCCGTTCTTTATCAGGCCGTAAGCGTCCTTAAGATTGACCAGGCCGGCCCTCACCGACTTCACCTCGGTACCAGTCAAGGCAACGCCTGTCTCAAATTTTTCCAGCAAGAAGTAGTTATGTGAGGCGATCCTATTGACAGCGGCATCCCTTTGGCCGGCGGCGGTTGGATCGCGCCGAGGACCCTTCTCCGCATTGGGCCGGGTCTGATGGGTGACTTGCCGGGGCATGGAGATAGGTTACCGCATGCAGCACACTCCGCACATGATTAGCTCAGGTGGCCGCTCGCGGGTGCCGGCAAATGAAGCGACGTTGTAATGCGCGCCCGCACCTTAGTCGTAGTACTTCGGTGCAAACGCAAGGCAAACAGTAACCTAGGCACGGTTACCCGCGATGCTATAATCGCCAGCAATCACGGCATTCTAGAGTGTCAGAAACCCGTTTTGGAACAGGATTCCAACGTCTTGGTGAGGACTTGTTGATGAAATGCGCAATCCGCCCGGCGCTAACCCTCCTTCTTCTTTTTACCGCCATGCTCGCTCCGGCGGCCGAGAACTCCAAGTCACTTTATGCCAGGGGCAAGGTGGCGGAAGCCCGCCAGAACTACGAGCAGGCCTATGACTTCTACAAACAGGCGTACGACCAAAAGCCTGAGGACATTACCTATCGTGCCGCCTATGAGCGGCTTCGGTTCTTAGCCGGCGCTTCGCACGTTCATCGCGGCCAATTGCTGCGGGAAGCCGGGCGGCTGGAAGAGGCGCTGGCGGAATTCCAGAAAGCGGTTGACGTTGACCCTGCGAGCGCCATCGCTAAGCAGGAGATTCAAGTCACCAAGCAGATGATCACTTCCGCCAGCGGTCCCGGGCCGTCGGCCACGGCGCGCCAGCCCAGCCTGATGGAAAAACGAATCCAGCAAGCCAGCGGGCCGGTGGAACTTGGGGCGATTCCCAATGTTCCCATCAATCTGAAGATCACCGAAGACAGCAAGGTGATTTACGAAACCATTGGGAAGCTGGCCGGGTTGAATGTTCTCTTCGATCCCGACTACACCTCGCGCCGGATCAAAGTTGAGCTGAATTCAGTGTCGCTCGAAGAAGCCCTGCAGATTGCGGCCCTGGAATCGAAGACATTCTGGCGCCCGGTCACGCCCAATACGATTTTTGTAGCCGCCGACCAGCCCGCCAAGCGCAAGGATGTAGAGCAGAGCGTCATCAAGACGTTTTATCTTTCGAACCTGTCGCAGCCGACCGAACTGCAGGACGTGGTAAATGCGCTGCGTCAGATTCTGGAAATCTCGCGCATCCAGCCCTTGCCATCTGAAGGAGCCATCGTGGTGCGCGGCAACCCCGACCAGATTGCCCTGGCGTACAAGCTGGTGAGCGATCTCGACAGGTCCAAGCCTGAAGTCGTGGTGGATGTCGCGGTCCTACAGGTTAGCCGCGACAAGAAGCGCACCCTGGGTATAAGTCCCCCCACCAGCATGACCGTGCAACTGCAGCCCAACGTGGCCACCACCACCAGCAGCAGCAACGGCACCAGCACCACTTCCGGCGGCACCACCACGACCTCGAGCGGTTCCATTAACTTGAATTCCCTTGCCAACCTGAACGCAACGGATTTTCAGGTGACCATCAGCCCCGCCACCATCAGCGCCCTGTATTCCGACAGCAACACCAAGCTGGTCCAGAATCCACAAATTCGCGCCGTGGACGGGCAAAAGGCATCGCTGAAGATCGGCGACCGCGTCCCGGTCGCGACCGGATCATTCCAGCCGGGCATTGGCGGGGTGGGAATCAATCCCCTGGTGAATACCCAGTTCCAGTATCTGGATGTGGGCGTGAACATCGACGTCACCCCACGAGTGCACGCCAACGGTGATGTCACGCTCAAGGTCGCGATGGATATTTCTTCGGTCACCGGCAACTCGAACATCGGCGGCATCCAGCAGCCCGTGATCGGCCAGAGAAAAATCGAGCACGAAGTGCGCTTGCGCGAGGGCGAAGCCAACCTCATGGGTGGCATGCTGGAAGAACTGCAGACCAAGAGCCTGACCGGCATTCCCGGCCTGGCGCAGATTCCGATCTTGAAGTATTTGTTCGGGCAAACCGCGGTCGAGCATTCGGAAACCGAAACCGTGTTCGTGCTGGTGCCACACATTGTCCGGCGGCAGGTCGTCAGCACTATGAACGAACAAGCCATTGATGTGGGCACCGCCAGCGCAATTGGGTTGCATCGCGCCAGCCGCAGCACCACCGAAGCTCAAACCCTGGGATCGGCCTCGGGCGCAGGTGCGGTTGCCGTGCCCCAGCCCGCGCCTCCCGCGCCGGCGCTGATGCAGCGCGACACTGCGCAAGCCAGTTTTGCCTTTGATCCACCTGTCCTGACCGAGCCCACCGGTTCCACATTCACCATCAATGTGCTGCTCAACGGAGCGCAGAACGTTTCGCAGGTACCCTTGCAGCTTTCCTATGACCCCAAGCTGCTGCAGGTAGCTAACGTATCCAACGGGACCCTGCTCTCAAAGGATGGCCAGATTGTGACTGTCACCCATCGCGAGGACGATGGCACCATGCAGGTGACCGCCGCCCGTCCGCCGGGTTCGGCGGGAATTACCGGCCAGGGTCCGGTGGTGACCGTGACCTTTATCGCGAAAGCCCCGGGACGGAGCGTTCTTACCATTTCCAGAGGTGGAGCTCGCGATCCAGCCATGCAGGCCCTGCCTGTTGCTGGAGCTACCGCAACCGTTACAATTCAATAGAGGCTCTTCGAAACAGCGCCGCATGGGGTTATCCCATCGAATTTGGTCTCCACGGTAAATGCCATGCAATTTTTATTGCTGAAACCGTTCTCAGATAGGGCCATGCCAAAGCCTCACCGCATGCGCGGATTCACGCTGGTGGAGTTGATTGTAGCCACCGCCATCCTGGCCATTCTGACGGGATTGGCCATCCCCTTGGCCAAAGTCACTATTAAGCGCGAGCGGGAACGCGAACTCCGGCATGCACTATGGGAAATGCGCGACGCCGTTGACCGCTACAAAGACGCCGCCGATCGCGGGGCATTCCAGATCAAGGTAGGTTCGGAAGGATATCCGCCCGACCTGGATACCTTGGTGAACGGAGTGGATGTGGGCGGGAACAAGCTGAAGTTCCTGCGCAGAATACCGATAGACCCGATGACGGGGAACAGCGAGTGGGGACCGCGCTCCATGCAGGACGATCCCACCTCCGATTCCTGGGACGGCAACAATATCTTCGACGTGCACACCAAATCTCAGGGCATCGCACTTGACGGGAGCAAGTACAAGGACTGGTGATGCGATCACAATCAAACCGCAGCCGCGGCTTCACGCTGATGGAATTGATGATCGTGATCAGCATCATGCTGATCCTGGTCTCGATTGCAGTGCCCAATTTCACCCGCTCCATCACCCAGGCCCGCGAAGCAGTGTTGCGCCAGAACCTGTTCACCCTCCGCGATTTAATTTCTCGCTACACGCTCGATAAGCAGAAGGCGCCGCAGTCACTCGCGGACTTGGTCTCAGCCGGATATCTCAAGCAGATTCCCACCGATCCCATCACCGGCCAGCCCAACTGGCAGGTCGAAGAGGAAGAGGGCACGATCATGTCGCCGGATGAGCAGGACCAAGGCGGCATTGTTGACGTTCACAGCGCTGCCGAACAGGCGGGATCGAATGGGGTTGCGTACAACACCTGGTGAAGTTCCCAGTCATCAGCCGTCAGCCATCAGTCATTAGCCATCAGCGGTCATCAACCCGACAGTCATCAGCTCAAACCTGATGTCTTCCCGAACTCGCCGCAGGCGAGCGACGGGCCTACCGGCTGATTCGCATCAACAGTTCAGTCAGAGGTGGACAGCAGCCCGCATGCCGGTGGAAATAACCTCGCATTGTAATATCCCTCTCTCGCCTTTGGCGGGCCGGGGATGACATCGGTTCGGGTTGCTGCATATGGGCTCTACAACCTGAAGCCCCGGTTCAAACCTGCGCCACGGCTGGGCAATCCCTCCCTGGCGTGCAGCCGAGTAACCCACTAACATTGATTCATGCCAGTTGAAACCGAAGTCTCTTCTTACACACCGATCCGTGCGCCCCGAGGTAGCGTCCGCTCCTGTAAAGGCTGGCAGCAGGAGGCCGCCATGCGCATGCTAATGAACAACTTGGATGAAGAAGTTGGCGAGCGCCCGCGCGACCTGGTAGTTTACGGTGGGACCGGCAAGGCCGCGCGCAATTGGGACTGCTATCACGCAATCGTTCGATCCTTGAAAGAACTCGAAAATGACGAAACGCTGCTGGTGCAGTCTGGCAAGCCGGTAGGAGTTTTCAAGACCCACGATTATGCGCCAAGAGTTCTGATCGCGAACTCCAATCTGGTGGGGCACTGGTCCAACTGGGAAAAGTTCAATGAGCTTGATCGCGCTGGCCTGATGATGTATGGGCAGATGACGGCCGGCTCCTGGATATACATCGGCTCGCAGGGAATTGTGCAAGGCACATTCGAGACTTTTTCTGCGGCAGGGAAAAGGCATTTCGGCGGCGACCTTGCCGGCAAGCTGATCGTCAGCGGCGGAATGGGCGGAATGGGCGGAGCCCAGCCGCTGGCGGCCACCATGACCGGCGCGGCATTTCTGGGAATTGACGTGGATCCCGAGCGCATTAAAAAGCGACTGAAGACCGGTTACTGCGACTTCATGGTGACCACTCTCGACGAGGCTCTGCGCATTCTGAAAAACGCCGTGCGCAAAAGAGAAAATGTTTCGGTGGGACTGGTGGGCAACTGCGCCGACGTGGTCCCGGAGCTCGCCGAACGCGGCGTGGTGCCCGACATTTTGACCGATCAGACTTCATCCCATGATCCGCTGAACGGATATGTGCCCAACGGAATGACTCTGGACCAGGCGCTCGAACTGCGGTGCCGTGATCCGAAAGGATACCAAGAGAAATCGCTCGACGCGATTGCCCGCCACGTCGAGGGCATGCTTCGCCTGGAGAAGATGGGAGCGGTCACCTTTGATTACGGCAACAACATTCGCACCTTCGCATTCCAGCGCGGCGTGAAGAACGCTTACGATTTTCCGGGATTCGTGCCAGCGTATATTCGTCCTCTTTTTTGCGAAGGACGCGGGCCCTTCCGCTGGGTCGCGCTTTCGGGCGAAGCGTCTGACATTGACGTAACCGACGATCTGGTGCTCGAACTCTTTCCGGAGAATCAAATTCTGCGCCGCTGGATTGAACTGGCACGCAAGCGCATCAAGTTCCAGGGTCTGCCGGCTCGCATCTGCTGGCTGGGTTATGGCGAGCGCGCGCAGTTTGGCCTCGCCATCAACGATCTGGTGAAGAAAGGGAAACTGAAGGCGCCAGTAGTGATGGGGCGCGATCACCTGGATTGCGGCTCGGTCGCATCTCCCTATCGCGAGACCGAGAGCATGAAAGACGGCAGTGATGCGGTGGCCGACTGGCCGCTGCTGAATGCGCTGCTAAATACCGCTGCCGGAGCGTCGTGGGTTTCCATCCATAATGGCGGCGGAGTTGGAATCGGGTACTCTCTTCACGCCGGGCAGGTGACGGTCGCCGATGGAAGCGAAGCCATGGCCAAGCGCATCGAGCGGGTGCTGACCACCGACCCCGGCATCGGAATCATCCGCCACGCCGATGCGGGGTATGAAGAAGCGCAGGATTTTGCGAAAACGAACTGTGTGAAAGTGCCCATGAGCTAGCATCAGTAAGGGCCGCGGGGGACGGGCGTCCTCGCCTGTCCCGGGCAGGTTCAGGGCCGCGGTCGGAACGTCAATATTTCCGTGAAACCTATACCGGTTAGGATTAAGGCTTGCACGAATCCAGCACAATCAAGCCGCTTCTGCTGCTCAACATCGGCCAGCTTCTCACGCTCCACGGGGGCGGCAGCTCCGGTCCCCGCCGCGGTAAACAGTTGCGAGAACCGGGACTCATCGAAGACGGCGTCGTGCTCTGTGCCGGCGGCAAAATCGTTTCCGTCGGCAAAACCAAAGACGCGACGCGCGACGCATGGATTAAAAAGAACCGGAAGCATGTCGTAGAAATTGACTGCGCCCGAAAGACCGTGCTGCCGGGATTCGTGGACTCCCACACCCATCCCGCCTTCATCTCGCCGCGATTGATAGATTTTGAAAAACGCGTGGCCGGCGCCACTTACGAGCAAATTGCAGCCGCAGGCGGCGGAATCCGCTCCAGCGTTGACGACGTGAGGCGAGCCAACAAGTCACAGCTTTCGCAAAGGGTGCTCTCGGCGCTCAAGCAAATGTCGGTGCAAGGGACCACCACGGTTGAGGTCAAGTCAGGATATGGCCTATCCCTCGATGCGGAACTCAAATCCCTGCAAGCAATTGGCGACGCGGCCGCGGAGTGGCCAGGCACCGTGGTGCCAACCCTCCTTGGCGCGCACGTTTTGCCCAGCGAATTTCAGTACGATCCGCGGGCGTACGTGAGGCTGGTTTGCGAGCGGATGATTCCGCAAGCGGCAAAACTCAAGCTGGCGCGCTTCGTGGATGTGTTCTGCGATCGCGGCGCATTTGGGGAGGAAGATTCGCTGAAGATTTTTGCCGCCGCCCAAAATCACGGGCTCGGAGTTCGTGCGCACATCTCCCAACTTACCCGCACTCCGCTCGACCGCATTTTGCGCTTCACTCCGGCATCGCTTGACCATTTGGATCACGTGGAGGATTCCGACATTTTGCTGCTGGCGCGAAGCAACACGCTTGCGACACTGGTCCCCGGAGCGAATTATTTCCTGGGTATGGGCAATTATCCTCCCGCGCGTAAGCTGATCGACGCTGGGGTGGCAGTTGCGCTCGCCACCGATTACAACCCCGGCTCCTCGCCCACACCGAGCATGCCCTTTGTGCTCTCGCTGGCATGTACGCAAATGAGGATGTCCCCCGCCGAAGCCATTGCCGCCGCCACCATCAACGGCGCATACGCCCTACAAATGCACGAGAGAAAAGGCTCGATCGAGCTGGGCAAAGATGCTGATCTCGCCATTTTCGATGTGCCGGATTATCGCGAGGTCCCGTATTGGGTCGCTGCGAACCAGTGCGTCGCCACCGTCGCCAATGGAATGATGGCTCCCGCCTCCCAGCTTGTTCTCGTTAATGGGTGACACTTGTATCATGGAGGAAAACCAACCCCGTAGGGCCGGTTGAGGCGGGTGGGTGTCTCGGATACTTGACCCCGCAACAGTTCTACTCTGCAACCCATCTCAACGGAGGGAGTGAATGTGTTACCCATCTACTGGACGAGTACACCCGCGTGACGCAGGGAAGGTTTCGCGTTAATATTGGAAGCAGCTTTGAAATGATCTAGGAGAGGGAAGAAGAATGTATCCCGAGATTATGGTTCTTCCCATGCGCGAGGAGCTGACCCGGCTGGGTGTTCAGGAATTGAAGACGGCAGACGAGGTCGATCGCGAACTCGCGGCGCGGCAGGGAACCGCCATGGTTGTTGTGAATTCCATTTGCGGATGCGCCGCAGGCCGTATGCGCCCTGCTGTCCGCCTGGCGCTACAGAACTCCGCCAGGCCTGATCGTCTCTTCACCGTGTTCGCCGGACAGGATGCTGAGGCCACCGACCGCGCCCGCGGCTACTTTACGGGATACCCTCCGTCTTCGCCCTCCATCGTGCTATTCCGGGACGGAGAGCTGGTCCACATGCTGCAGCGCAGCGATATCGAACACCGCGATTCGGCCGACATTGCCGCCGAGCTGAAACGCATCTTCAATCAGCACTGTCAGCAGCACAGCGCCGCCGCCCCGGTTCAGGGATAGTTCCGGCTCACTTCTCTTTCCGGATAAATTCTCCGGTGCTGGCATCCACATCCGCCACGAGTTTGGCATCGTTGCGGCTGCTGCCATAAATCACGTGCCATACCAGATTATTGCCGCCCGGGTTCCAGTCGAGAAGATAAGAAACCGGAGTGTCCGCGCTCTGTTGCAGGATCTTGTCGCCGCCGTGCTTCTGCGCCGTCTCAAAGGCTTTGTCTGAATCCACTTTCAGGAAGGCCATGTCGAAGCTGTTTCCGGGAACAAAACTGTCCTGAGTGCCGGGTGAAATTCCACGCGAGGGGGCACCCGGGGAATCTACTCCAGACCAGATAAAAGGCTTCGAGCTCCGCATGCGCTCAGAGGCGAAAGCCGCCCGCCATACCCCCGCTTTGCCGTCCTCTCCTTTAGCTTCGGCCATGACCTCAGATTGGATCTGGTATGGCCGCGCGTCCGCCGCCCATCCTCGCGCCGCAATGTAGAGCTGTTGAAATGCGCTCCGACCGGTCAGGAGCTCCGGAGGCTTGGGTTGGGCTTTGGGCGCCGGGGCACTCGGTTGCGAAGAACAACCGGCCGTCACAAGAATTGCAAGAACCGCCAGCAGCATTTTCATGGAAGGCTCCTATGCACTAGAATTTTTTGCGACCGGAGTTGTCGGGCATCATTCTACTAGAACATGCATTCAAAGCTGCAGAAACTGCATAGCTCACTCAACGACGCATTCCGCGGAATGACTTTGGAGAACTTGGTCCAGCATCCGGAAGGGAAATGGAGTACGGCGGAAGTCCTGGAGCATTTGAACCTGAGTTATACCGGCACGATTAAGGCAATGGAGCGCTGCCTGGCCGGTAAAGCGGGCGGCAGCCCTGATCGTGGCAGCAAACGCTGGCAGCGCCTGGCTGTCACCCGACTGGGGTATTTCCCCACCGGCCGCCAATCCCCGGAGCATGTCCGTCCGCGCGGCACACCACCCCAGGAGGTAGTGAGTGAAATCCTTGAAAACATCGTCCGGATGGACGGTTTGATCGCCGACTGCGAAGCCCGCTTCGGCCAGCGGAAGTCGATTGCCGATCATCCCGTGCTGGGACCGCTGACTGGGCAGGAATGGCGCAGCTTCCATCTGGTGCACGGAAAACACCATGCCAAACAGATTGCCAGATTGAAAGTGAAGCCCGCCTAATCGTTATTCCGGAGGGGACGCCGGCGCCCCCGCCTTCCTCGCCTGCTCTTCTAAATCGCTCAGCTCTGACTTCGCCGTGTCCACTGCTTTTTGCTTGTCGGCAATTTGCTGCTTGTACTTGCTGTCCTGCGTATCCCAATCCGCCGAGTTTCTCAGCCGGTTACCGGCGTCGGCATAGAAAGCCGCGGCACGAATCTGGTACTCCCGCTGCACGACGTTAAGCTCACGGGAAAGTAAATCAATCTTCTGTTTTTGTGCCTCGAGCTTTTGCTTCCAGGTGTCGAGCTCTTTCTTTTGATCGCCCCCGCCCGCCGACGCATTTGCTTTTCCGGAGTCGCCGGAGCTCTTTGCGGCGTCAGCTTTTCCTGCGGCAGGCTGCGGTTCCTCGTCCTTGTCCTTGCCAGCTTCAGCCGAAGGTTCGGCTGGTTTGCCCACCACGCTCAATGAAGCGCCCCGCGGCAGATTATCGTTGTCATAAGTCTTGACGGTGCCCGCGGCAGGCTTCGGCCTTTTTACCGCACGTGCAGAATCGCCGAGTGACGAAGAAGCCGACTGCGCAGATGCAGCCGCTGCCCCCGCCACTATCGTTAAAACCATTACCAACCCGAAAGATAAAACACGTTTCATAGTTTGCTCCCATTGGCCGCGTATCGCGGCAGACTCTTTACGCTTGGAGGACCCCAGTTCCGGCGCGCCCGGCTAAAAACCCTCCCACTACCCTCTCCAGACGCTCTGCTTCCGCGGCCACGTCGGTCGCGAACTCTTGCATTCGCTGCGGATCATCCATAGCCTTCATCCTGTCCACCCATTCGCGGATGCTTGAGAGTGAAGTGCGCAGCTCCAGCGCCATTTCTGCCGAGGTCTCAGCCCGAAGAATTTGCGCCTGCTGCAGCTCCGCAATTACGCTTTCGTCGCTGATCACCGCCGCCAGCCCCAACATTTCACCGCAGGTCCCGCCTACTGGAATCAGCTTGAATTTCAGCTCGCGTTCCTCCCGGCTAGGCGTCCAGTATGCTGCCTCGAACTGACTTGCCTGGGCCTTGCTCAGAGCCGTGGCAAAAGCGCCCGCAACCGCGAACTCCTCCCCGGAATCCCGTACTGCTCGCGTGTTCCGGAACACCTCGCTGACACTCATTCCCATCGGAGAGGCGAAACCAAGGATCTGCCGCGCCGCTGCATTCGCCTGTCTGATCAATCCGTTAGGCCCGACCAGCAGCACTCCGCAGGAAAGATTTGCAATCATAGCCGCAGTGATTTGGTCGGAAGCCTTGCTCCGTCGGCGCTCCGTCTGCCGCTCACTCTGCAGGGCGAACTTCTGTTGTTTTAATTCCCCTATGATCTCGGATGTGTGCAGTGGCAGCGCATTTTCTGCGCGTGCGCTTTCAGTCATCTCTCCACCTTCCACAATTTCACGTCGCAGCATGCGGATCCCCACCACACCCACCACGAACGCCGCCACAGCAGAGAGAAGAACCTCGGCCATGCGAATAAACACAGGATTCAGGAGCAGCGTCACAACAGCCTCCAATACCAACGGAGGAACTGCTGGCCGAAAAAGAAGGCCACTAACCCCATGCTTCCGAGAAAAACCCCGAATGGCATCTGATACCGTCTCAGCGCAACCAGTGCCGAAGCCCACGCGCGTTCACGCGCCCGCGCGCCCGATTCATGTAGCACATGCTTCCGCCGCCATGTGCGCTTCATCCAAACCACCAGCACCGTCCACAGTCCAAATAATGATCCGCTGAGCGAAGCCGCCAGAATTGTCAGAATCGTGAGCCGAAGCCCTAGAAAAGCCCCCATCATCGCCATGAGCTTTACGTCGCCGAAGCCCATTCCTTCTACTCCGCGCCACCGCAGGTAAATGGCCCCCACTCCATACAAGAATGACGCTCCAATGGCTGCGCCCAACCCAGCATCCAGCAGCGAAAACAGGCGCCATGAGATATCAGAGCTGACCGGTATCGGGAAAACTCCGGGGAGCAATTGCGACACCAGATCGTTCACCGGCACCAGCAAACTGAATCCCAGGCCCGCGCCCAGACCAGGTAATGTCATCTTGTCCGGCAACAAGTGCGTTTCCGCATCCGTGAATACCAATCCCAGAAGCAGGAAGCCGAACACTCCGCATTTCAGCATCGCCAGCGATACGCCAAAATGGACGTAACAGAAAAGGAGAAATGCTCCCATCACTAACTCAACCACCAGATATCGAGGCGTAATCCAGGCAGAGCAGCTCCGGCAGCGGCCACCGAGAATAAGCCAGCTCAGGACGGGAATATTGTCGTAAAAGCGGATGGGATTTTTGCATCCAGTACATGCCGATCCCGGCCGTACCACCGATAACCCAAGCGGCAGCCGGTAGATACACACGTTCAAGAAGCTGCCAAACGCCAGCCCCAGAGCGAATATCCCCGATGCCATAACAGGATCCAATCCCCTTCACCTCTCCTGCGCGCAACAAGCCCAATTTGGGTGATTATATGTCGGGGTGGGAGACTGCAATCGGGTACAAAGGTCACTGTACTGCGGGGCACCAGAAGTAAAGAATTTGGCCTTAGTCAGGCAGCCTGGCTGCTCGCCATTGCCGGCGATTTCGGCAGGAAGACGGCAACCGTGCCGCTGCGTCCCAGGTTGGTCCTGCTCATGACCCGCATCCAGCCGCCATGTTTCTGCACGATGCCGTAAGCCAGCCAGAGGCCCAACCCGGTGCCCTGGTCTTTCTTAGTGGTGTAAAACGGCTCGAAGATGTGCGACAGGTCGGCGGTCTGAATCCCATTTCCCGTGTCCGCCACCGTGATACGCACCCCGGGACGGCCGCCGCCCGACCATTCATGCGTGCGCACCACCCGCAATCGCAGTCTTCCGCCACCTTTCATCGCGTCCGCCGCATTCAGTATCAGGTTTGAGTACAACTGCCGCAGTTCGCCGCCAAATCCCAGGATGTCCAACTCTTCGCCGCATCGCTTGTCAACGGAGACGTGATTCGCCTGCAGCTTCCTCACATACAACTGCATAACCTCTTCCAGTATCTTTCCTGCGTTCAGGGGCTCAGGCGATGCGCCCTCCCGCACGAATCCGAGCGCCTGCCGGGCAATGGAATCGAGCCTTCCGATTTCCTGCTCCGCCAACCGCAGGTATTCGTCCCTGGAACCGGCATCTTCTCGCGCCAAATACACGAGATTCGTGAGCGCCTCCAGCGGGTTTTTAATTTCATGTGCGATTGCCGCCCTCAACCGGCCGGCCGTCGCCAGCCGTTCATTCCTTCGCAGCACTTGTTCCGTGCGCTTCTGTGCGCTGATGTCGCGGGCTATGGCAGAAGCTCCCAGCAGCTTTCCCTGTTCATTGCGCAGCGGCGAAACTGAAAGCAGAAGTTTGATGCGCGCGCCACTCTTATGAACCCGCTCGGTCTCGTAACTCTCAATCCGCTCTTCGCGGTTCAGGCGCTCCAGGCTCATCTCAAGCTCGCCCATTCGGTCAGTGGGAACCAGAACAGAAAGCGGCCTGCCAATAATCTCCGCAGGGGTATAACCATAGAGATTCTCTGCCCCCCGGTTCCAACTCGTGACCATTCCGTTAACAGAGAAACTGATGATGGCGACCACCGATGACGTCACGATAGCGGCCAACCGCTGGGTCACCTCGTCAGCTCGGGTTTCGGCGCGCGATCGCTGCCGCGCCAGCCCCGCCACTAGCACCGAGATCAGGACAAAGACCCCCACCCGCTGCAGTTCAGTCTCCGATATCGGAAGACTCAGCTTCGGCCGAAAAACAAAGTAATCCAGTACCATTGCTGAACTGAACGTGCATAGCACGGCAGGCCCAAAACCATAAAAGCGCGCAATAAAAACTACCGCCAGGACGAAGATAATAAAACGGATCCTGATGCATCACCGGGGACAGCCACCAGATACACCAGGAGAGTGCAATTGCCGCTACCGCCGAAACATACCACGCGACGCGGTCCGACCAGCGTGGTTCAAATCTGTAAATTGGCTTCTGCCGGTTATTCATGTCCCGAAGAATGAATGGCTGAGGAAGTTGCGGGCGGTGCCATCAACGCCGTAACCGAATTTAGCATGGATCTCGATTCCTTAGCGACACTCCAGTACAAAAAAATGCGCGGCCCCAGGGCCGCGCCTCAAACGGCAGAAGATTTCACTGTGCGGGATTGGATTCCAGCCGCTTGCCCTCGCGTGCGGGTTTGTCGGTGGGGATAACTGACAACGGCGCTTGCAACGTGAACGTCAGGATCTTCTCAGACGACAGCTTGACGTCCGGCTTCTTGCTGGCCGCCTGCACGCCGCCGCCCGCGCCTGCGCCGGCCACGCTTCCAATGGCCGCGCCCTTGCCGCCGCCGAAGATTCCGCCCAGAATGGCTCCCGCGATTGCGCCGCCGCCAACTTTTTCGGCCGTGTTCTTGGTGCGCGAACCGGTTTTTTGTGAGAACTGGTCCGTCTGTACGTTGTAAAACTTTTCCCCCACTTTAATACGATCGAGCTGCAACACTAACAGCGCCTGGCCGGCAAATTTTCCCGACGCTTGCGCGTTCACTACATGGCCTTCCACGTCGTAATGCGCCGGGATCACCACGTCTCCATCCACCGCTACCGGGGCATCCAGCGTGGCGTGGAAAGCATCGCCAGTTTGCGCCGTAGAGCTGTCAATGGCGTCCACCAGACGCACCGCCAGCGCCGTCCCTGAAGGAATGGTGACCTTCTGCGGCGCGGGCGCTGCCGCAGGCGCCGCCGGTGCAATGGGAGCAGCCGCCTGGGTCTGAGCCGGAGCCGGCGAGGCCTCCTCGATGTGGGCAGGCCGCTCCATTCGGTCTTGTCGGTCTTGCCCCTCGGCCTTGTGATGACGCGTCCTGATCGCAGCGGAAGGCGAAGGAGAGGGCTTCGGCGCAGCGGTCGGGCTGGTCTCAGCAGTCCCGTTCGTTGCGGACCCCGGCTCCATTGCCGCCGCCATGGCCGCAACTTGCAGGTTATTGATTACCTGCTTGACGCCCGGCTCCGCCGCCGCGTATTTGGCAGCAGCCTCCCGTTGCGCGTCACTGTCTACCGTGCCTGATAACGTCACTGCGCCGTTCGCAGCTTGCACACTGATCGCCTTGTTCTGCAAACCCGAGTCAGACGCCAGCCTCGCTTGAATCTCTGAGGTAACCTGCGCATCGTTGACGGGCTTGGCGCACCCAACCGCTAGCGCCAGAATCGCAATAACCGGAGCGATCCGGAAAAAAAGAAATGGACCCACTTTCATTGCATAACTCCTGAGGTGATGAGTGGATGACTGCTAGTTTAGATGCAGAACAGCTGAATACTTCAATAAACTTCGAACATTTTACAATACCTGCCAGCCCAGCTATGCAGCTCACTCGATGAACTTGTAGTCGAGGATTGACGCGGCAAACTCGTGACCCGCAGCTTCCTTCGTCACTTCTTTCCTCCGCGTAATCCGCCCCTGGCACAGCACCTTACTGTTCTTCTGCCCCGAAATTTCCTCGGGCATTTCGAACACCATCTCGATCAGTGTGTTTTCCGGGAATCGGGCGTTTCCAACCAGCAGTACCCCAGACTGGCTCAAATTCTCAATGGTGCCCTCGTTCCAGGTTCCCAGATTCTTTACGCGATACCGCACCGCCAGGTCCACCTTGATTCGGCGGGCTCGGGGCACCCATGCTGGCTTAGTTGCATGAGGTCGTCGCCGCGATGGCGAGGCTGCCTCCTGCGCTTCCGGGTCCACGCGCTCGGTCCGCCGCATGGTGGCCCAATCGTACTTGTACTCGGCGGCGCACAACACACAAACCTGATAATACTGGCCTTCGGAGGCGCGCCGCGGCCAGGAGAACTCATGCGAGCAGTGGCCTAGGAGCAGAGCATCAAGCAATTTTTGGGGCATCGGATTTGGCCTTGCTGGCAAGCGCAGGCACACCCATCATCCGATGGCGGCGCCAAATCCGGTAGGTTACTTTCGTGTACCCGAGGCGCGGCCAGTGGACATCCTCTGCTCTTGCACCGAAGCGTTTGCCAACCCATGTATCATCGCCCTGTGGACCCCATAAGCGCTTTTGTCCTGGCCGGGGGGAAGAGTACCCGCATGGGTTCCGACAAGGCTTTCCTGGGGCTCGCGGGACGCCCCCTCATTGCGCACGCGCTCACCTTGGCCCAGGCAATTACCCCTAACGTAACGATTGTTGGCGATCCCGCCAAATTCGGCTCACTCGGGGAGGTTATCGAGGACGCCTATCCCGGCCGTGGCCCCCTGGCTGGAATTCATGCGGCGCTTTCCAGTTCCGGGACCGAGTGGAATCTGATTTTGGCGGTCGATTTGCCATTCGTCGAACCGGACTTTCTCGCTTATCTGCTGGCGGAAGCGCAAGCCGCTGGCGCGCTGGTCACCCTGCCATTCGCAGATGGTCATCTCCATCCCCTCTGCGCCGTCTATCATCGGGATTTTCTTAAGCACGCCGAGCGCGCTCTTTTAGCAGGGGAAAATAAAATCGAAGCGCTCTTTGGCGAAGTTCCGATCCAGGTGATTGGTGAAGAAGAGCTTGCCGCCGCGCGATTCGATCCTTCGATCCTCCGCAATCTGAACACGCCCTCGGATTGGGAACAGGCGAGGCGCGATTTCCCATCGTCAACAAAATGCTCATCGAGCTATGACGCGCCAGCCGGATGAAGCCTCGCATTTATGATAAGCAGGGAAGAGATATCTGGCGTCGAATCCTCAATCAGACTTGGCCAGGGACCGTAGAATGAGCGAATTCCCGATTATTGAAACTTTACCCGCCAAGGCCGCACCCGAAGCGGACCTCCGCCCTTACATAGAGTTCCAGGACGTTTCCAAGGCGTTCGGCGAAAAACACGTGCTCGATAACGTCACCTTCCAGGTTATGACCGGGGAGACAGTTTGCATCCTCGGCCGCAGCGGCGTGGGGAAATCAGTTGCCTTGCAGCATATCCTCGGCTTTCTCAAACCAGATTCCGGCCGCATCACAGTGTCCCGTGAGGACATCACCGGGTATTCCGAGAAAGAGATGGAGCACATCCGCAAAAAAGTCACCATGGTCTTTCAAAGCGGCGCACTTTTTGATTCACTCTCCGTGGCCGAAAACGTCGCCTTTCCCCTCCGCGAGCGCAAAGACCTGAGTGAGGACCAGATTTTGCAGATCGTCAATGGATTGCTCGAAATGGTCGGCGTAAAAGAAATGGCGGAGCAGTTCCCGGCGGAGCTTTCCACCGGAATGAAGCGTTCGGTGGCGATCGCGCGCGCCCTCTCCTCGCAACCGGAATGTGTTCTTTACGACGAGCCTACCACCATGGTTGATCCGCTCATGGCCAACCTGCTCGGCGATCTTATGAAGCGGCTCAAGCTCCAACTGCATTTGACCAGTCTGGTCGTCACTCACGATATGCGTCTGGCCAAGAAGCTTGCCGATCGCGTAGTGTTCCTGCACGAAAGTAAAATTCTTTTCTTCGGGACTTATTCCGACATGGAAAAATGCGACCAGCCTATCGTGCAGGAATTCTTAGAGCTGGATGCAATCGATCTGGGAGCGTGATCTCAAGGAAATCTGTGGGCGGTTGGGTGCCTGGCTCGCACGAAAAGGGAAATTTTAATTTCGATCTCAGAACCCCGCCCGCACCAGCTTCTCCAGCGTAATCGCACTCTTAGCTTTTTCCGGAGCCATCATCTTCTCCACATACTTCGCAATCACATCCACTTCCAGGTTCACCGGATCGCCCGTCTTGAGTGATCTCAGATTGGTCACTTCCTGCGTATGGGGAATGATCGCGACCCGCACCCGGGTTCCCTCGATGTCCGCAACGGTCAGGCTTATGCCCTCAACCGCCAGCGAGCCCTTGGCCACGATGTAGCGCGTCAGTTCCGAGGGCACGTTGATCGTCATTACATAGTCGTTTCCGTCCGTAACCGGTTGCAACGAGAGAAGCGTGCCCGTCCCGTCCACATGGCCCTGCACCACATGCCCGTCGAATCGTCCGGTCGCCCGCATCGGCAACTCTAAATTTACCCGCCCGCCCGGCTTCAACCGCGAGAATGAGGTTCGCTGCCAGGTCTCTTGCGCTAGGTCGGCAGCAAACGAGCCCATTGCAATGTCAACCGCGGTCAGGCACACGCCACTCACGGAAACACTGTCGCCCGGCTTCATCTCCTTCAGCACCTTCGAGCAGGAGACAGTCAGCTTCCGCCGCATCCCGTTGACCTCGACCGCTTCAATTTGCCCGACTTCTTCAATAATTCCAGTGAACATAAGGGCTAGCTTCGCCGCGCTTCTGATCAACATCCACGTGGCAGCCGCAGTGCGTTAATCCAAATAGGGGTCCCTCAAATATCCTTCCACCGCGAAGTCCTCTCCGAATCGATGCAGCCGGAACCACTTTAAATGTGCCGCCTCGCTCATCCGGCGAAATCCCGGGCCGGCGGCGAAAGGCACTGCCCCCGCCCCCGCCAGGATTTTCGGGGCATAGTAGAGAAATACTTTATCTACGATTCCCGATGCTAACGCGGTCCAATTCACCAGCGCGCCGCCCTCGATCATCACGCTCGTGATCTCCCGCTCGGCCAGCCTCCCGCAAATTGCCTGCAACTCCGGGCGCGCGTCCACTCCTGCCGCTGCGACCTGCTCCACTTGAATTCCATGTTCCTGCAGTTGCCGCTTTTTCTTTTCTTCCGCGAACGAGCAAAACACCAGGACGTCTCCCTGTGCTGTTTGCGCCAGCCTCGAATCTAGCGGCAGCCGGAGGTGCGAATCCACAATGACGCGAAGTAATGGCCGCCGTCGCGGCAGTCCGCTACGGTCGGTAAGCAGCGGATTATCGGCCATCACCGTGCCTACGCCAACCAGAATCGCGTCGTGCTGATGGCGAAGCTGCTGAACATGTGCGCGGGCTTCCTCGCTGGTGATCCAACCTCCGGTGGGTCCTCCCGCACCCATTGCAGGCTGCCCCTCCAAGCCCTCCGGCGGCGCAATCTTCCCATCCAGCGTCATTCCCGCTTTGAGGGTCACCAGCGGCAAACGATAACGAATGTATTTAGCAAAAGCGTCGTTCAGCGGACGGGCCTCTTCCTCCAGAATCCCTGACGCCACCTGCACCCCCGCCTGCCGTAATCGCGCAAACCCGCGCCCGCCGACTGCAGGATTCGGATCGGGGGTGCACGCCACCACCCGCCTGATCCCCCCCGCGATCACCGCGTCCGCGCACGGTCCCGTCCGCCCCTGGTGCGAGCAAGGCTCAAGATTGATGTACAAAGTGGTTTCGCGTGCTCTCTCTCCCGCCTGTTCCATCGCCAGAACCTCGGCATGCTTCACGCCTTCATAAGTATGAAACCCCTCGCCCACAACGTTGCCGCCGTCGTCCACCAGCAGCGCTCCGACATTAGGATTCGGCGACGCCAGCCCAAAGCTCCTCTGCGCCAAAACCAACGCCTGCCGCAGATGGAGCAGATCGGTCTCCACAGATTTGTTCACAGGCCTATTCGGATAGCGTCCTTTTGACGATCAAGATCTGCTGATCAAGAGAACATCGAATCGACAAATGCCTTGGGATCGAAAGGCAACAAATCGCCAGCCTTTTCGCCAACTCCCACATACCGTACGGGCAGCCCCAACTCTCGTGCGATGGCAACTACTACCCCGCCTTTTGCAGTGCCATCCAGCTTTGTAAGGACGACGCCGGTCACCGCGGCCGCATCCGTGAACTGCTTTGCCTGCTGCAAGCCGTTCTGTCCGGTCGTTGCGTCAATCACCAGCAGCACTTCGTGCGGGGCTCCCGGTATCAGGCGCTGGGCGGTGCGCCGCATCTTTTCTAGTTCCGCCATAAGGTTTGTCTTGGTATGCAGGCGCCCAGCCGTGTCCACGATCACACAATCTACACGCCGCGCATTGGCGGCTTCCAGTGCATCGAACAGCACCGCGGCCGGATCGCCACCAGGTTTGGTGCGAATCACTTCTGTTCCCGTGCGCTGTCCCCAAACTTCCAACTGCTCGATGGCGGCGGCTCGAAACGTGTCCGCGGCGCACAGCAGCACGGTTTTTCCTTCCGATCGGAAAGTTTGTGCCAGCTTTCCGATGGTGGTGGTTTTCCCGGTCCCGTTCACCCCTACCACCAGCACCACCTCGGGAACTCCCTCCGCCCGCTCCACCGGAGGCGTGTTCGCGCCACTCAAAACTGCCAGCAGTTCATCTTTCAGAAGCCGCTTGAGGTCGTCTGCATTCTTTATCTGTTTTCGGTCCGCACGTTCGCCCAGTTTCCCCAAAACCCGGTGCGTGGTAGCCGATCCCAGGTCCGCGCCGATCAGGACCGCTTCCAGATCGTCCAGTGTGTTTCGATCGATTTCCTTGCCGAAAACCACCGCTTCTTCAATGCGCTCGCTGAGGTTCTCGCGCGTGCGCGCTACCGCCTCTTTCATGCGCTCAAAGAGGCCAAGCTTCTTTTCTGTGCTACCAAAAAGTGTTTGAATCATGAATTCTTAGCGCGAAGAGCGCTGAGTGCATTATAGCGGCGGCGCTGAGCAACCGGGGTTTAGAGAAGGTAGCGAAAAGATTATGTTCGTCCGATTTCCACGCCCGCACTTGCGGGGGGCGGCAAGATAACAGAGGCGGGGGCGTTACCGGCCGCAGCTGCCGCGGCCATGGCGGCTGCGGCTGGAATGCGAATGTCGCCTTGATGGTAGATGGCGTCGAGAGCAGAGACCGCCGCCGCATCCAGCCGCTTTCCTGAGATTGAGTGAATGATGCGCAGCGCATCCTCGCAATCGTGCGCCTTCTGGTATGGACGGTTGGTGGTGAGCGCGTCAAACGTATCTGCCACCGCAATAATTCGCGGCATCAGCGGTATCTCGTCTCCCTTTAGGCCGTGCGGATACCCGCGGCCGTCGAGTGATTCGTGGTGCAACTCGATGCCGGGGAGCATGTTTTTCAGCTGTGAGACCGGCCGCAGGATGTTCGCCCCCTTGGTAGTGTGCGTTTTCATGATTTCGAATTCTTCGGCGGTCAACGCGCCCGGCTTCTTCAGAATGCGATCTTCAATTCCGATCTTTCCCACATCGTGCAACTGCGCCGAAACCCTGATCATCTCCAGAAAATCCGCAGGCATTCCCATTTCGCCTGCGATCAGCACTGAATACTTTGTCACCCTGTCAGAATGACCGCGCGTGTACGGGTCCTTTTCGTCGACCGCGCCCGCAAGCATCTGAATCGAGTTCATGAACAACTCGCGGTTCTCTGCCGCTGCCCGTTTTAAATCCAGGACGAAATGCTCAAGTTCCTCCGACATGAAGTTGAAAGTGGCAGCTAGTTCACCGATTTCTGTCCTGCTCTTCAACTGGACGCGTTGCGAAAAGTCTCCCCGCGCGATCGCGTGGCTGGATTCCGTCAACACCTCCAGGGGATTGGTGATGCGCCGGGCCGCGATGATACCGATCCCGATGCTTAGGGCCACGGCGAAAAACGCCAGCAGGCGCGCCGTGCGCTGCATTTCATAGACACTGCTGTAGGCTTCCTCCCGTGGCTTTTGCACCACCACCGCCCAGTCCAAATTGGTTACTGGGCTGTAGGTTCCGAGCATCACCGTGCTCTTCTTGCCGCTGCCAACCGTAAACTCGCGTGTTGCCGCCACCATTTGCGCCTTCTCGCCTTGCTCCACAAAATTGCGCACAATTTCGAGACTGGTCATGTCCTGCCCAGTGGCATATTCCGGAGTCGGTCCGGCCACCAGCCGTCCCTGGCTGTCCACCACGTAGGGCTTCAGCCCCCCACGGTCGATCTCTTGTAATCGCCCAATCAGGAATTCCAGGTCAACCACCGACGCGATCATCCCCAGGAAGCGGCCCCCATAGCTCACTGGTGTGCTCACCAGCATTACTGTGCGAGCCGACTTGCCATTTCCTACCACCAGAGGTTGACCGTTATAAGCCCGTGATTCCCGTGCGGCTGCGTAAGCCTGCTCCAGTTCCACTTGCAGGAATGCGTCGGGATCGATGCGCCCAGCGGAAATACCCTTGGCCTCGGAATTCAACAGCGTTGCATAGTCCAGGTCGGGGGAGGACGAAACAAAGTTCTCCAGCAGCGCCCGCAGTTCCGGAGCCTGCACGTGTACGCCCGTGAGGTCCCCCCCGCTGGCCACTTGCAGTGCAGAGTCCAGGTTAGCCTGCATCAGCCGGAAGGATTCCTGGTGCCGCGAAATGTCGTATGCGATGGAGCGCGTGACCGTGTTCTGCAATAGCCTTTCATTCGTGATCAGGCGCTCGCGGTTGATAGATTGCACCTGCGCCGAATAGAAATACATCGGCACCACGCTGATCAATACCAGCACGCTCAAAATTACGTACAGAATCGGAATACGGGTGGGTAGAAACTTGGCCAAGTCGGCTTTTCCTCGCAACTCTGTGGCTGCAATCCCATAAATTTTACGGTGCAGGTTGTAAGGAAATAACCGCTTGCGGCGGGCCTTCCATTACCAAAGTTACTGAATTTTCGGAAATCGCCGCGAATCACCTAGAGTTCGCTCTTGAACGTGCGAGTCATCAATTCGTGAATGGCTTCACGGGGCGGTTTGCCCTGCTCCAGGACTGCATGCATCTGTTCCGTGATCGGCATCTCTACGCGATGGGTGCGCGCCAGTTGAACGGCGGCCTTCGTGGTGAAAACTCCTTCGGCGACCATCCCGTGCATGCCAAAAATAATTTCCGGCAGTTTGCGCCCCAGCCCCAGTTCGACTCCTACACTGCGATTGCGCGACAGCCCGCCGGTACAGGTCAACACCAAGTCCCCCAGGCCGGCCAGCCCTGCCATAGTCTCGGCTCGCCCGCCGCACGCCATTACCAGCCGCGTAATCTCTGCCAGGCCGCGTGTGATCAACGCCGCCACCGAGTTGTGACCCAGTCCCAACCCATGGCAAACGCCTGCCGCAATTGCAATCACGTTCTTCAGCGCGCCACCGAGTTCTACTCCCACCACGTCGTCATTGGTATAAACCCGAAACGCCGGATCACTGAACTCCCGCTGCACCATGCACTTGAGTCCATCATCGTGGGAGGCAATCGTGATCGCCGTCGGATCGCCGCGCCCCACTTCAGCCGCGAACGTAGGGCCGCTCAACGCTCCCGTCCGACAATCAATCCCATGCTCGCTGGTGATCCGGCTGATCACTTCCGTCATCCGCAATAGCGTCTCCTGCTCCAAGCCCTTTGTGGCGCTCACCAGCAGCATATTGTTATTGAGATGGGAACACATTTCTTGAAAAAGGCCGCGGCAATGTTGCGATGGCATTGCACTGGCCACGATCTCCGCTCTCCGTAAGGCTTCGGCGAGGTCCCCGGTCACTGACACCGTTTCAGGAATCTTCTGGCCCGCCAGAAACAAAGCATTCTCCCGGGTCGAGCCGATCGAATCCCGCACCTCTTTTTCGTAAGCCCACAGCCGCACCTCATGCTTTCCGTTGCGACCGAGCACAGTCGACAATGCCGTGCCCCACGCGCCAGCTCCGATAATGGCAATCCGGCTCATTTGCGGTTCACCTGAAATTTCGGCTCCGTGCCTGACAGCATCCGCCGGATGTTTTGGTAATGCTTGTAAATGATCAGCAGGGAAGCGGCGGCCAGCAGCGAGATTTCAATGCCATTCTGTGTTTCGCCCATCAGCAGGGCAAGAACCGAAAACGATACGGCCGCAATGATGGAGGCCAGAGCCACATAACGAAATGTGGCTACGATAACAACGAAAATCCCCAGCGTGGCCACGATTGTCTTCGGCATCAACACCAGAAAACTGCCAAAGGTGGTGGCCACGCCCTTGCCGCCTCGAAAACCAAGCCATACCGGGAAGACGTGACCGCACAGAGCCGCCAGCGATGCCACAAACGCCAGCACTCGCATGTGGGGAAACATTGCCGACACCAGGATGACCGCGGCCGCGCCCTTCGCCGTGTCGAGAAAAAGCGTTACCAGGCCCAGGCCCGTCGAGGTCCGGGCGACGTTAGTTGCTCCAATGTTTCCGCTGCCGCTTACCCGGATATCAGCACCACGAAATGTACGTACCAGTACATAGCCGAAGGGAATCGAACCCAGCAGATAACCGATGAGCGTGCTGATCAATATGGCCTGCACGTCATTGCACCGTCCCTGAAGACTGCAAGTGAAATCGCGCCACCTTCGTGTACCGCGGGCCGCCCCGCGCAGCTTCGCTTGGGTGCAGTTCGCTTTGGTAAAGAAAGAACTCGTGGGCGGTCATGGTACCAAACTCCGGCGCCGCAGACTCCGCCAATCTCTTCTGCAATTTCGTGAATTTCCTGTTGCTATTGTCGCCTCTGTGCCAGCCCGGAGCGCCCGAGCCTCCTCCACCGCGCGCCAATGTCAGGTGCGGACTAAATCCACGCGCTTCCACGGGGATGCCGACGTTTGCTAGCGCTCCTTCTATGGTTTTCGCCAGCCGCGCCAGTTTTTGCGAATCCACTCCCACCCAAAAAATCCGGGCCGCCTGGGGAGTTGGGAAAAACCCGCAGCCGCGAAAAGAAACCTGAAAGCTCTCTCGCTTGATCCCCGCCAGCGCCGCCTCTATCTTTTTCACTTCCGCTTCCGGCTTCTCCCCTATGAACTTCAAGGTCACGTGCAACGACTCTGCATCGACCCAGCGTGCATCCGGCGCAAGCCCGCTCAATTCTGCCGTGAACTGCTGAATTCGCGCTCGAATCTCTGCCGCAATATCGAGCGCAATGAATATCCGCATGATTTATCGTCGAGCATAGCAAACCGTCCGCAATGCCGGCCTCTCTGTCTCTATCGAGTAAAATAATCCATCCGCGACCATGAAACTATCGGAATTGATCTACGACTGGAACCAGGCGCTGCCCGCCGATCTCCTCCCCATCGGGCCGGTGCAACTGAATGACGAAACCCTGCGCGACGGTTTGCAGTCTCCCTCGGTCCGCGATCCTTCGATCGAGGAGAAGATTCACATTCTTCACTTGATGGAAGCTCTCGGGATTAACTCCCTCGACCTCGGCTTACCCGGCGCCGGCCCTCGCGCGTTTGAACATGTGGAAGCCCTGGCGCGTGAAATCGTCGCCAGCCGCATGAAGATTCAAGCCAACTGCGCCGCCCGCACCCACGAGAATGACATCAGCCCCATCGCTGAAATCGTCCAGCGTACCGGCCTCAACATCCAGGCCGCCACCTTCATCGGCTCCAGTCCCCTACGCCGCTACACCGAAAACTGGACTGAAGACTTCCTCTTGCAAACTACTGAGAAGGCCGTTCAATTTGCGTTCTCCCACGGCCTCGAAGTCATGTACGTGACGGAAGACACCAGCCGTTGCGACCCGCAGACGGTAAAGCGCCTCTATGCAGCTGCCATCAACGCCGGCGCACGCGCCATCGTGGTTTGTGATACCGCCGGCCATTCCACCCCCATCGGCGCCTACGCGCTTACCAAATTCGTGATGGATGAAGTCGTGAAACCCTCAGGAGAGAAGATTCGTGTGGACTGGCACGGCCACAGCGATCGAGGTTTCGCGGTCGCCAACTCCGCTGCCGCTCTTGCCGCCGGCGCCCATTGCGTCCACGCCTGCGCTCTCGGCACCGGCGAACGCGTCGGCAACACTCAAATGGATCAAATGTTGGTCAATCTCAAGCTCATGGGCGTCGCACCCTGGGATCGGCAGGATTTGACCCGCTTGCGCGACTATTGCCAGGCTGTTTCCCGTGCCACCGGCGTTCCTATACCCCCCAATTATCCGGTGGTCGGAGCAGACGCCTTCCGCACTGCCACCGGTGTCCACGCAGCCGCCGTCATCAAGGCCTTCAAAAAGAATGACATTGAACTGGCCAATGCCGTGTATTCAGGCGTTCCCGCACACTTGTTCGGATTGGAGCAGATCATTGACGTCGGCCCCATGAGTGGCAAATCCAACGTCCTCTTCTGGCTCGAGCGCCACAACGTTCCCCCCTCCGACGAAATCGTCGATCGCATCTACCAGCGCGCCAAATCCTCCGATCACATCTTAAGCGAAGCCGAAATTCGTGAGTGTGTTGACAATTCGTAGCAAACTCCCCTCGATATCTTGCGCTCGTACAGCCGCCACATTATGCTGACGAAAAACGCTTTCCGCCCGCAGAATTCCTAAGAATTTCACCACGCACCGCCACAAATTTAGGAATATCGCAGAGCTCAAGCCGCGCTAGATCACCATAAAAACGTCTTAGACGATGCAAATTCTTCTTGCACAAAGCGTAAGTTCCTGAATATTATGGCCTGCCCGTTGCTTAAGCGTTTAAGGCAATTGGGATTTTCATTATTTGGGCCGGTGTTCTGTGTTACTCGTCGAAAGCCGCTCATTATACAGCTCCAGGGCCTTCCCGCCATTCGTTTGGCGCAGGCACCGGAGCTTTCTTTTTGCTTGGCAGTCATCACCGAACACCGCCTGACGGACCTGCTCCGGTTTTTTAGGGGGGATTTCGAGGCGTAAGCCTCACCGAAGACCGGGCAGAAATCTAGCGCCAGAGGCGAAAGGAGTAATTTGTGAGAGAGAAGGGAACAGTTAAGTGGTTTAACGGGGCAAAGGGATATGGGTTCATTCAGCGCTCAACCGGCGAAGACGTGTTCGTTCACTTCTCCGCCATCCAGGAAAACGGCTACCGAACACTCAACGAAGGCGAAACTGTTGAGTTCGACCTGCTGAAAGGACCAAAAGGTTTTCAGGCAGCCAACGTCGCTCGCGCCTGATTGGATCTCGGGGCCACTAACGTACCCTTCCAGTTCGCTGGAAGGGTTTTACAATTACGGAACTTCAATCGAAACCAGGTCGCCATCCCGGCCTCCGCGGGCACGATAGTTCACATTCACCGCGATATTCTTCCAATCGCACCGCAATCCCGGTGCCCCAATCACCAGCGCCGCGTTGCGGTCCCCGATGCGCAGCTTCAGCATCCTGCTGCCGTGCAAAATCGTCAGCACCGCAGCGGCCGCTTGCGAGCAGTCCACTGAAACCAGTGTCCCTTTCAAGAAACGCACCGGCCCTTGAGTGCGAGGGCGGTCCCCCGCCTCTTCCGGTGGACGATCCTCCTCAGCTTCAGAATTGTCGGCGTCGCCTTCGCTGGCCGTCGTCTCCGGTATAACTGCGGGTGCTTCCTGCGGAGGAACTCCAAACTTCTTCAGAAATGGCAAATCCTCCGAATCTTTCTTAGCAGCAGTTTGCACTTCGGCGTTCTGGCTCAGCTTCAACCTTTCCAGGATTGCGGTGCCCTCCTTCCAGTTCTTCGCCTGAATGTAGCTCCTCGCCAGACGAAGTTGATACTCCTCGTCGCGCGGACTGAGTTGCACAGCCAGCTTCATCGCCTCCAGCGCGGAGTTCGCCCCTCCCCCGGTGAGCCGCGCCCAACCTAGCATGTTGTATGCCTCCGCGAAATCAGGATACTCGTTCAGCACCAACTGCAGGCTCTCCATCATGTTTGCCAGCCCCCTGACCCGCGCCGCCTTTTCCCCCGAACGATAGGTTGTCAATGCCAGGTAATAACTTGCCCAGGGATCGGACGAGTTTATCTGCATCCCGGCCTTCAGCTCTTCGTAGGCATGGGCTATATCATTTTTCTGGAGATAGGCCCAGGCCAGCCCCCGGTGGGTAATCGTCGTGTCCGTGCGGGGATCCGCAGCCAGCGTCTGCAAATGTTGAACTGCCCGCTCCCGCCGCTCTGGAATACGCAGTTCCATCTCCTCTACCAGCGCCTGCGCTTCCGTCACGGGAATCTGGCGGGCGCTGGCAGCAACATCATCCACCGCGAACGGCAGCGCTGACTCATAGACGATCTCTGGGCCGGGGGGCGGATTCGGCTGCTTGGACTGATCCAGCGAAGCAAAAAGCGGCTTCAGCGAGTGAAAATAGTCCTTTACCGCTTGATCGAACTGCCCCACCGTCATACCATAAGCTTGCTGTACCGCCTCCTCCACCGGGACCTGCTGATTTTCCACCAACTCGAAATACTTTCCCGTCTCCGCCATCCTGTTTTTGTTCAATAGATAGTGCACGACTATCCACGACTGCGCATGAAACAACGTGTGTTGCGTGCCCTCCCGCCCATTTGCCACCCGGTTCCTCATTCCGAAAAGGTCGGGTATGCTGAGCCAAACCGGCGCGCTCAGGATTTCGGTGAAGGACTTCATCCCATCCGTCTGATTCACGTTTCCATAGATATCTGTCTGATAGCCAGAATAGAGTTCCGGATCAGCTCCCATCTCGGCCTGCTTCGCCCGCAAGGCAAGGGATGCGAAATACTCGGCGAATCCTTCATCGAACCACGCTTGGGTGGGGGGATAGTTGTAATGCAGCAGGAAATGCGCAAACTGGTGCTCCACCGCTCGCCAGCTATCGGCCTCAAACAGGTTTAGGACAACATAGATCCGGTCATCCCCACTTAGAAAGAATGCCGGCGCCCTGATGGGCTGTCCTTTTTCAAGCGGAGCCAGTTGCGCATATTCCTTATCATTGCCGATCGCAATAATGTCGATCGGCTTTGACATCCGCAGCTTCTTGCGCCCCAGCAATTCCCCAAACACCGCGCGCATCTGCTCGAACCGCGCCGCAGTGTCGTGTCCCTTCTTCTCTCCAGCGTCGGTAACCACAATAAAATGATCAGAACTGACGCGGAACCATTTCGACTGGTCTGCAGCCGTCGCTGCTCCTCTCGGGGCGAAAACGGACGCCAGTAATAGCAGAAACCGGGTTGGCGGTGATAAATGGCGGCCGAACATTACTGAACCATTGTCACAAGAATTCTAATCGGAAAATCTCCCGATATTACTTCTGCCGTCCAAACCGGGAATCACCTTACCGCAACCTTTGACCACACCTTTTGCATATGAAAACCGATTACTCCACCGATGACGGTTGCATAAACACGTGTAACCTTTATTGGATATCACGCTGTCTCTGGACGACAAATTGGTCAAGGATCTCAGAAAGGTAGCTGCGGACCGAGGCAAGCACTGTGGCGGGTTTGGTTCGCGACTACCTGGAGAGATTGGTTGCTGAAAACGTCGCTTTTGGCCGCAAGCGCCCCGAACGGGAAGCCTTGGAGCGCATTTTCAAACAATTACAGTTCAAAATCGGAAAGCGAATCTGGAAGCGAGAGGACCTTTATGTCCGCTCCTGATTTTCTGGATGCTATTGCCGAAGAGAAATATTTCGGGGTTATGGCGGCGAATCCATTCAGGGGATAATGTCCCGACTAGTTCCGGACCGAAATGCTGGAATTCTTCTAATGAGGAACAACTTCACCGCGCAGGATACCCGATTTCCGCCTTCAACACCCCCGGCAATTCATCCCCGCGAAAATAGTGCCCCTTGGCCGCCTTCATCTCCTGCATAGCCGCATACGGTTTACTGTAGTCGTTATTCGCGTTCCACAACAGAAATCCATTTCCGCCCTTGCTTTTCGCCGTCAGTACCTGCAATTCGATGTATTTGGGAGAATACGTTTTGGTCCGCCACGCAAACGCCTGCAGCCACGGACGAATCACCGTCCCGCTGCCCTTCGTGATCTCCTGAAATCGCGCCATCGATTCGCCGATAAAATGTTCCGGGGCGTCGCCCGGCTTGTCGTACCCGTCCATCTTGAAGAAATGAGAAGGATAAATCATCGGCGAAAGTACATCGCAATATTTCGCCATGCGCACAGTGTCTTGCCCCGTGTGTGCCAGGTCGACCGGCCGTTGCCATGCCATCACCCCGAAAACGTCGAGTGAAAGCAACACTCCCCTGGGATGAAGCGATATATAAGCCCGCCGCAGAAAGTCGGCAATTACGTCGGCCCGCTGCCACTCCGGATGTGTTTTCTGGAAGGCAAAGCCCGCATCCTTCTGGTCGCCTTCCGCAGGGAAGCGGACATAATCAAACTGGATCTCGTCGGCCCCCGCCTCCGCGGCCGCCAGAGCCAGAGCAATGTCAAAATCCTGCACTTCCGTCCGCGAAGGGTCCGTCCACACCAGCTTTCCGTTCTCCCGCCACGGCTGTCCCGTTTTCTTGGAGCTTACTGCCAGTTCCGGATGGGTCACCACCAGCCGCTCATCCCTGAACATCGCGATTCGTGCAATTGCATGCATCCCCTGCGCATGTAGAAAAGTTGTGTATTTGGGCAAACTGCGAATAGGAGCTTTGTGGGAGCTCATGAGCGGGTGCTCGAAGGCAATGTTGACCGCCCCGTCGCTGTCCTTGATATCGAAAACCACCGCATTTCCGCCCGCCTCGCGCCAGCGCTTCACAATCTTCACTCCGCGATCGCTTCCGGCCATCAGCCCGGTCAGGTAAATCGCGCGGGTCTCGAAATCCTTGGCTACCGGGATCGCCTTCCCCGTCACCGGCGCGTCCAGTATTCCCGGTATGACCAGTTCCTGGTTTGACTTTAGGAAGGGCCCCTGCAGGTTTGCGTTCGTCGCCCGCATTGCCTGGGCTAACTCACTCGAAGTCAGATAAGAGGTTTGGGAAAGATAGTGCCGGGCTACAGCAATAACTGTATCTCCGCGCCGCGACTGGTACAGCGCTGTGCCCGGAGCTGGCAGATGCGGCACAGGCACAGCTTCCGCGGGACGAGTGATCCCGGCATTCGCCTGCATTAACCGTGCACGCTGCGTCGCCGCTGCCGCTTTTACCGTGCGCGAGTGCGCCAGTCCCAGACCGAATGCCCCAACCGCTAATACCAGAAACAGATTAAGGCTGCTCTGACGCAAGATTTTTCTCCAGAAACATCATTTTTCCCGATGCTACCCATGGAGAAATCTGCTCGCCAGTTACGACCGTCCAATATCGCCCGGAAAATTGCCATTCCCGCCCGCACTTCCGCCATGAATCCACCCGCCGCTTGCTCCCCGCGCCTGCCCACCCATGTTGGAAAAGCGCCGGCGCCTTGCGCAAAGTATTTCCGTTTACACGATTTCACTAGCACATGTAAGTGACTCTCATAACGCACCGACGCATCTAAGTCGTGTAGAAAGTGAGTTTCGGCAGGTTTGCGGGGTTGGCTGAATGCTTGCTCTTATGACCATCGAAGCAGTGATCGGAAAGACAAATTTTGTCACTCCGAAACAATTGCCGCCGAGCTTACAGGCCCGAAAGGGACAACGAGGGGCCAGACGCCATGAAAACTATTCCCAGCACTGTGCTTGATCCTACACGCCGGAGCAGCGATGCCCGGGACTTTGAGGCCGGACTACGCCGCAAGATTGTCGGGCAGGATGCGGCCGTAGAAAAGGTTGTAGAGATCTATCAGATGTTTCTGGCCGGATTGAACCCTCCGGGACGGCCCGTGGGCAATCTGCTTTTTCTCGGACCCACTGGCTCCGGCAAGACCCGCGTGGTCGAAGCCCTGGCCGAGTCCTTATTCGGCGACGCTCGCGCCTGCATCAAGATCGATTGCGCCGAGTTCCAGCACTCTCACGAAATCGCCAAACTGATCGGCTCGCCTCCCGGCTACCTTGGCCACCGCGAGACCCACCCTCTGCTTACCCAGGAGGCCCTCAACCAGTGGCACACTGATAAGCTCAAACTTTCAATCCTGCTTTTCGATGAAATTGAAAAAGCCTCCGACGCTCTGTGGCAGCTTTTGCTCGGCATCCTCGACAAGGCTACGCTCACGCTCGGCGATAACCGCCGCGTGGACCTCTCGCAATGCATCATTATCATGACCTCAAACCTGGGGGCCAGCGAGATGAGCAACCTCGTCGAGGGTGGTTTCGGCTTTGCCCCAAAAGCCAACGTAGTGGACGAATGCTTCGACGAAAAAATCGATCGCACCGCCACCGAAGCCGCCCGCCGCAAGTTCACCCCCGAGTTCATGAACCGTATCGACAAAGTCGTGGTCTTCAAGACCCTGCGCTCGGAGCACTTGCAGCAGATTTTGGAAATCGAGCTGGGCATGGTCCAGCAGCGGATCCTGGTGGCTTCGGCTGCTAATCAGTTCGTCTTCTCCTGCACGCCCAAGGTGAAGAATTTTCTTCTGGTCGAAGGCACCGACGCGCGTTACGGGGCTCGCCATCTGAAGCGCGCCATCGAGCGACATCTGGTTTTCCCCATGGCGAACCTAGTGGCCACCAGCCAGATTCGACTCGGGGACTTCATCCGCGTGGACTTGAACCCTGAAGGCGTCCTTAGCTTCGTGAAGGAAGCCGAAGGCGCCATGGTGCCCATGCTAATGGAGCGCTACGGTGCTGCCGCCGGAGCTCCAAGCCTGGTCAGTCGCGCGGCCCGTCCAGTGGCGAAAACCAAGGAATTTACTGCCTCACCTGGTAACGAACAAAAGTAGTCTCCTCAAAAAAAGCCCAGCGAACCTCGCCGGGCTTTTTTTAAGTCATACCTCAGGGACTTCACGGCACACCCAACCACGCCACGTCGTTCCAAACCTGCCCAATGCGATCCGGGACCTACAGCGCGATGTCATCCCGCATCCACAAACGTGATGTAATTCCGAAGCTGTTAGCCCGAAGGGCGGACGGGAGAGGAACCTTATGTCGGCTTGCAGTCCTAATGCAGCCCTCAGTATCCCCGGTTGCCTCACTCCCCGGAATCCCTCGATTTGAATTTTCTTCCTTCCCTCAAATGCCATCGAAGTGCCATGACCAGATCGCGAAAAAAGTCGTTCCTGCGGCAGCATTCTCTTAGCATTGTTTCCATCGCTATCCTGCTCTGCTGGATCATCCTCTACAGCCGCTCCGATCCCGACACTCATCTCGGCGCCTTCTTCGGAAATGCCATCGCCGACTGGACCGGCTTGGTCGTCACCGTGCTGGGGACCAAGTTCATGTACGAAACGGGCTCCGCTGAAAGCCTCAATCCCCCACACCGCCTGCTCCGTCCCATCTGGAGAAAGCTGGTGGAACATTCTCTCAGCATCTTCCTGGTGATCACCGGCGCAGGGTGGATCGCCCTCTATGCAACCTCCAACGCAAACTCAAAGTGGGGACAAGTCGCCGGCAACATCGTCTCCGAATGGACCCAAATCTTCGGCCTGGTAATCCTGACCAAGAAGCTGATCGAAACGCACTCCAAGGAGAGCAAGCGATGAACGTGTGGCGCGGGCACTCTCGCCCGCGAAGTCCATGTTGCTCAAACCGCTGGTCCGCGCAAAGCCTGTCACCAGATGACTCTAAGACCCCGGTAAAGGCCGAACTTCTCGTCAGAAGTTACAACCGGAATTTTTTCGAATAGCGCCTGAGCAATGATTTGTCGGTCAAACGGGTCGCCATGATGCGGCGGCAAGTCGAACAATTGCAGCGCATGATCGGCGGTATAGGGCAGTATCCGAATGCCCAGGTCCCGGATCGCTTGGCGTGCAATCGCAGCGGAGAGCCCCAGCTTGCCCAGGTTTGCTTTGATAGCGATCTCAGCCAGAGAAACTGCGCTTAACTCCAGACCATTTTCCGGATTTTCCAAGGCCGCCACCGCGCGCTTGCTGAGCCGTTCCGGTGATTCAACCGCGTAAATGAGGATCACTGTGTCCAACAGGAGGCGCACTTTTTCTGTCCTTCCGCGGTGGCCTGGCAATTTTTCAGAATGACTGTCTCTTACCGAAACTTGTCACCTCGACCGGAGCTTCCCCATTCCGGTACGGAAGGGGAGCGGAGTGGACAGACCCGCTGTTTCTGCGCAGAACGAGCAACTGCAAAAATGTTCGCGCGGCGGACCTCAACCGCGCCCTGAGAGGAAATCTCCCACCTCTTCGTCCGTCATGGGCTTCCACCAGTTTGGATCGAGAACTTGAATCTTGCCCTTTAACGTTCCCAACGCCCGCCTCCTGCGAGTAGGTTCCTTCGTGCGTACGATGTCTACCACCGGCACACCCCGGCGGCAGATGGTCACCGGCTCCCCATCCTCAACCGCCTTGATCAACTCCGGCAGCTTGTTCTTGGCATCGGCTACGCTGAATTGCATAAGAGACTATGATAGCTATGGAAGATAGCTATGTCAAAAAAACACGAAGCTATACGAGCCGTATCGGTAGGACACTCTTTTATATTTTGATTCCGAGGTGCTTTCTCGGTATAGCGTTCAAACATATTCGGACACCGCTAGTGGCTACTCCAGTAACCCCTCCACGACCCCGTACGCCTCGTCCAGCGCGGCATCCAGCGCACCGGGTTTCTTCCCGCCCGCCTCCGCCAGATCGGGACGCCCGCCGCCCTTGCCGCCGACTTTTTGCGCCACGGGGCCAATGACTTTGCCGGCTTGAATGCGCGAAGTCAAGTCTTTGGTGACGCCGACAATCAATGACACGTTGCCGTCAGTCGCTGATCCCAGCACCACCACGCCCGAGCCGATCTTGTCGCGCAGTTGATCGACCAATGTCCGCATCTGCGCCCGCTCCAGGTTGTCCACGCGATGCGCCAGAACTTTCACCCCGTGCACTTCTTTGATCTTTTCGCCCGCCGACGCTACCGAAGACGACGCCGACTTCATCCGCGCCTGATCGAGCTCGCGCCCCAGCTGCTTGATCTCCGCGTCTTTTTTCTCAAGCTCGAGTTTCAGCGCTTCGGCAGGCGACATAGCGCTCTCTCCGCTTTTAGCCGTTCCTTCCTCAACCGAGGGTGCCCCATTCTTTCGCGTTTTTTGCGAAAGGGTGGGACCCACAAATGCCGCCACAACGGTTTCGAGCTCGTGATCCCGACGGAAATGCGCCAGCGATCCCTCGCCCGTCACCGCCTCCACTCGCCGCACACCCGACGATACGCTTCCTTCCTTCAATATCTTGATCAGCCCAATCTCCCCCGTCGCCCCGGTGTGCGTTCCCCCACACAGTTCGGTCGAAAAATCGCCAATCTTCACCACCCGCACCCGGTCGCCATACTTTTCGCCAAACAACGCCATCGCGTGATACTCGTTCACCGCCTCATCAATCGGCACGTCAGCAATCGTCTCCACCCGCATGTTCCGCAGGGCTTCTTTATTTATCATGTCCTCAATGTCCTGCAGCTCTTCATCCCCCACGGCGGTGAAATGCGAAAAGTCAAAGCGCAAATGGTCCGGCGCAACCAGCGAACCCGCCTGCTTCACATGCTTGCCCAGCACCTCGCGCAACCCGGCATGCAGCAGATGTGTAGCCGTGTGATTGCGCATGGTGGACTCCCGGATCCCCATGTCCACGACAGCGTCAACCTTGTCGCCAACCTTGAGGGTGCCCCACCCTACGCGGTTTTCGTAAGGTGGGGATTGTGACCTGCTCGCGTCGAAGGGCACGGATTTCACGACCACTACCTGATGCGCCCTGACCCCCTGCACCGGGTAGTAACAACCCTTAACCGCAGCGACCACGGCATTCAGTTCATCGCTATAAAAAACTCCGCAGTCCCCAACCTGCCCGCCCGATTCCGCGTAAAACGGCGTGTGATCAAGAATGACCTCGCCTTCCTCGTCCGCGCTGAGCTCCTGCACCCCCTGGCCATTCTTGACAATCGCCAGCACCTCACAATTCTCCGACCGCGTCTGCCGATAGCCCTCGAACTTAGTCGATGGGAACTGTCGATACATCGGGCTTGCACTTTGTTTCGTGGCGCCTCGCCATGAGGCTTTCGCACGCTCGCGCTGATCTAACATTGCTTGATCAAAACTGGACTGATCGAAGATCAGGCCGCGATCACGAGCTGCGTCTATCATGAAATCGAGAGGCAGCCCGAAGGTGTCGTACAGTTTGAACGACTCCTTGCCAGGGAGCCACGGTTTGGAAGGAGGTGCGAATGAGGCGATCGCATTGTGAACTTCCTGACTCTTTACAGCCGCGTCGATCAGTTCCTCCAGTTTCGCCAGTCCCATCTCCAAGGTGCGCGCAAACCGAGCTTCTTCGGCATCAATCACTTTCGCGACCCGCGGAGCCGTTTCATTCAGCTCGGGATAGGCCTCGTTCATGAGATCGCGAACCGCGAATGTCATTTCACTGAGAAACCGACGCTTGAAATTCAGCAATCTTGCGTGCCGTATTGCTCGCCGAATAATCTTCCGCAAAACATACCCGCGTCCTTCATTGGAAGGCAGGACTCCGTCTGAAATCAGAAACGTCGCCGCCCGCGAATGATCCGCAATCACCCGCAGCGAAGCCGCAGATTTCTGTCCAACATCTGTCTGCGAGCCGCCACTGTCCACGTGGGGACGGGCGCCCCCGCCCGTCCCGCGGAGCGAAGCTGCGCGCGCCGAGCCAAGCTCGGCCGGGCGGGCATGGACGTCCGCCCCTACATGGCCATTTCCTGTCAGCCGCGCTGCTTCCGCAATCAGTGGCACAAACAAATCCGTCTCATAATTCGAAATCACGCCCTGAAGCACCGCCGTCACCCGCTCCAGCCCCATGCCGGTATCAATCGAAGGCTTTGGCAGCGGATTCAGTTTGCCCGACGCATCCCGGTCAAACTGCATGAACACCAGATTCCAAATCTCGACATAACGCCCGCACTCGCACGGAAAGTTGCACTCCGCATGCCCCTGATCGGACGCCGCCGGCCCCATGTCATAATGAATTTCGCTCGACGGTCCGCAAGGCCCGGTGTCCCCCATCTGCCAAAAGTTGTCTTTTAGCCCAGCTTCAAAAATCCTATTCTTCACCACGCCCTGCGCCAGCCACAAGTCATAGGCCTCAGCATCGCGCGGCACTCCGCCTTCGCCGTTGAAAATCGTCACATACAATTTGACTTTCGCAATCCCAAACCACTCCGGCGACGTAATCAGTTCCCACGCATACGCAATCGCATCTTTCTTGAAGTAATCGCCAAAGGAAAAATTCCCCAGCATCTCAAAAAACGTGTGATGACGATTGGTAAACCCGACGTTCTCCAGATCGTTATGCTTCCCCCCTGCCCTCACACACTTCTGCGAAGAAGTCGCCTTCGTGTAGTCGCGCTTTTCCAGGCCAAGAAAAACGTCTTTGAACTGGTTCATCCCCGCATTAGTAAACAGCAACGTGGGATCGTTATGCGGCGCCAATGACGACGAATGCACCTCGCGATGTCCCTTCTGGACAAAAAAATCCAGAAATTTCCGCCGTATTTCAGAACCTGTCATGGACATGGAAATTCAATTCTAAATGACGAACTATCGAGGAGCACAGGGGACCACCGAGGAAGACGAAAGCAGCGGACACAATAAATGCTTTGTTCGAAAAGAATCTCTTAATTCAGTGGTATCGCCAACTCGAAAGAATTATTTCGTCCCCACCGGTAAAACCGAAAATCGCGGTCGAGGGTCAAAATCTCAGCCGAGTTCAACTCGTTTGCAAGATGAATCAAGCAGGCATCTGCAAGATCTATGGCGCGGTCACGGTATTTATTCAGTATGCGCTTCACCTGCTCTGCCGATTGGGGCAATGAAAATGGAATTCGAAAAATGCCGGCGGCCACGTTGGACAGTATCGCTTCCCGCGCGCCTTTTACGCCCCGCAGCAAGTAGCAACTCTCAACGATCACCGCCTCACACGTAACCAGGGGCGCCGATGTACCCGTCATGATTTCGGCGCATACACGGTGAAACTGCTCACTCCTGTCCATGGAGGCCACAACCACGCCGGTGTCCAGCAGAACGGGCTTCACCTCCCAAACCCCTTCATGTGCTCCTTGTTCGAACCCAGGTGAGGAATTCCCGAAGCAAACTTTCCCAATCCAATGATTTTGCGGGATCTACGTCCGAGATGGCAGGCCTCCAACAGGCGCAGGCCCTCACGCACGACTCTAGAGGGACTCCAGCCGAGCCGCTTCACGAGTTGTGCCAGCCGTTTCTGGGACGGTGGATCCAAGCGTGCCTGGATTAAAGAGCGCATAAAAACCCAATTGTATTACAAATATAAAATGTAATACATGGGGAGAAAGTCGCTTGGGTCCATTCTGACGGTTGTCACTCCGCCCGACTTATGCAATCCTCGGTTTACATTTCGCTGCCGGAGGAGACACCATGGCCTGCAATCCCACTATCCTGCGACAAGTCCCGTTGTTTGCTTTGCTGGATGACGAAGAAACCGCCGTGCTGGCAGGCCAGGTCGAGGTCAAGACCTTCGCGCCGCGGCAGCGCATCTACAAAATGGGCGATCCCGGCGGACAGGCTTACGTTCTGGTTTCGGGTTCCGTCCGCGTCACCACCGTTGACCAGGACCACCAGGAAGTCATCGTCGATCAGCCCTCCCAGGGAGAATTCTTCGGTTTTGCTTCCATGCTCGAGCAGACTGCTCATCAGACCACCGCAATCGCACAGGAAGAAACCGTCTGCCTGGAAGTCGATCGCCATGACATCTCCATCCTGCTGGAGCGAAAGCCCATGGCTGGGATGGATATGCTGACCGTTCTGGGACGACAGTTCCATGCCTCGCAGCAACTGGTCCGGGTGCGCGCCAGCCGCAATCCTAATGAGATTATCGAAGAGGAAGAAACCTTCGGCGAGCGCGTTGCCGATACCGTCGCCAGCTTCGGCGGATCCTGGACGTTCATCATCGCCTTCGGCATCGTCCTGATCGTGTATTCTTCCACCAACGTAATGTTGCGCCATCGCGCCTGGGATCCTTATCCGTTCATCCTGCTCAATCTATTTCTCTCCATGCTGGCCGCCATCCAGGCGCCCGTCATCATGATGAGCCAGAACCGCCAGGACAAAAAAGACCGGCTGCGCGGCGAACTGGATTACGAGGTCAACCGCCGAGCGGAAGCCGAAATCCAGGGCTTAGCCCGCAAGATGAATCTGCTCGGCGACAAAATTGGTGACGTTGAAGATCTGCTGCGTCCAAAACCGGAGAAGGCCTAAGGCCATGCCGGGCAGGTGGGCACACCCGCCCCTACATGGCATGTGGATAAGACGATGGTAGCGCCGGAAGGCGGGCGTGGTCCGCCGTCATTCCCGAGTTTCATTTTCCAGCTCCCCTAACATTTCCTCGTCCACATCCCACTTCTTCAGAATCCCGAAAATCGTCTTCGACTCAAAACCCGCCCGCGTCAGCCGCCGAAAAATACGCGCCGCCTGTTTCTTGTCTTTTGGTTTTTGCAACCGCTTGCGCCGTAAATATTCCCTCGCCAGTTTTTCTTCATCTACTTCCGCGTATGCCGTCTCAACCGCCTTGTCGAGCACGTCGCCGTGCACGCCCTTGATCTTCAAGTCGGTAATCACGCGCCGTCGCCCAAACTTTTCGTTGTCGCGGCGAAACGCCGAGTACGCCGCTGCATACTTCGCGTCGCTCAAATACCCCTGATCTTTCAGCCTGCGAATCACCAGTTCCACCAGCGTTTGCCCAATCTTCGTCTCTGCCTCCACCCGCCGCCGCAACAGCCGCTTCAGTTCCGCCACCGTGCGCATTTTTCGTCCCAGCGCCCCCGCGGCATATTCATACAATTCGCCTTCAGTGTTTAGCTTTCTTGGACGTGGAAAGGCCATGTTACCTGCACGTTAGCAGCAATCCCAATTCGAACAAAAGTTAACACAATCTTTACATAACTTTTGATGACATTGGGAACTTCAGGTCGTCTATATACGTAACCCATAGAGGAGTTAAACATGCTTACCGTAAAGACCGAACGCGCAGGCGACATCGCAATCCTGAAGTGCGCGGGCAGGATTGTCCGCGGCCAGGAGCCGGCGCTCCGGAACGCAGTGCTGGCCGAGAAGCTTACTCGTATTGTGGTGCTGGATCTGACCGAGGTTGACGCGCTAGATGCCGGCGGCTTGAATCTGTTGCTCTCGCTGCATCGCTGGACCGAAGGCAACAGCATCCACCTCAAGCTGGTGAATCCCCAGCCCTTCGTCCTCCAGATGCTCACCCGCACTCGTCTCGACCATGTGTTTGAGATTTCTTCCCTGGATCATGCCCTCGCAGTGCTGGGTGGATGCGAGCAGCGCCGCGCCCAGGCCGCCGCGTATTGACTTGTGTGGCGCGGGCGCCCCGCCCGCGGACGTCTTCCGGGTCGGCCCGCATTCTGTAAAAGTTGAGCGCCATCCAGAAAGGAAGGGCACGGTTCAGCCATGCTGCTACGAACTTTGTCTTACTTCCCCCCGAAACCGCTTGCCTGCATCGCGTTCTTCGCCATGTCGCTACTGGACGAGATCCCCTGCATGCGCAGCTTGAAGTCGTCCGCGTTCGACGCATTCTCAAGCGCCGTTTCGTAATTGACCAGCCCAGCCTGGAATAGATCCCATAGCGACTGATCGAACGTCTGCATGCCGTATTGCGAGGTTCCCGCAGAAATCGCGTCTCTCACCGCCCGCGTCTTTTCCGGCACTAGAATACATTCGCGGATGTAGGCGGTATTGATCATCACTTCGACTGCCGGGACCCGTCCTTCGCTCTCGTGCCGCCTCACCAGCCGCTGGCTGATTACGGCGCGCAACACGGCCGCCAGTTGCAGGCGAATCTGCTTCTGCTCCGGAGGCGGAAACACCGCGATAATGCGGTTAATGGTCTCGACTGCATCCAGCGTGTGCAACGTGGAGAACACCATATGCCCGGTTTCCGCCGCATGCAGCGCCGTAGCAATCGTTTCCATGTCGCGCATTTCGCCCACCAGGATCACGTCCGGGTCCTGGCGCAAACTGGCGCGCAGCGCCGCTGAAAAACTGGGCGTGTCCACTTCCACCTCGCGCTGGTTCACATAACCTTTCTTATCGCGGTGCAGAAATTCGATGGGATCTTCAATCGTAATAATGTGTTCCGCCCGGGTGGAGTTGACGCGATCAATCATCGCTGCCAGCGTGGTCGATTTGCCGGAGCCGGTCACACCCGTCACCAGCACCAGCCCGCGCGGCATTTCGCAAATCTGCTCGATTACTTTGGGAAGATAGAGCTCGTCCAGGGCGCGAATCTTGGTAGGAATCACGCGCAGCACCAGCCCCACGTTGCCGCGTTGCTGGAAGACGTTCACACGGAATCGTCCCAGGCCGGCCACGCCGTAGGCCATGTCGATTTCGCTGGTCTCTTTGAACTTCTGTTTTTGCCGCGCCGACATCATGCTGAACGCCATGGTCAGCATGTCTTCCGCGGTCACGCGCGGCTGGTCGGTCAGCGGCACCAGTTCGCCATCAATTCGCAGGTGGGGATAGTTTCCAACCTTCAGGTGCAAGTCGGAGGCGCGCCGCTCCATCGCAATTCGCAGCAGATCATCTATTTGCATGCAGACGGTTTCCCAGAACCTTTCAGTATCATGCCCCCAATTCGCCCCATTCGTAAGATGACCTAAGTAATGCCGCACCCGCATCTGGTCATGACCGAATGTAGCGGTCGCCAATGTGGCGGGGGCAGCCCCGCCCGCGCTGGCCTTATGTCTGGCGCGTGGTACGGCGCGACCACTCTGTGCGACGCCTTTGATTTTGTCCTAACGGACCGGGCATGCCTGTCAGAAGCGTTTGATTATGTTGCGTCATGGAACAAATCCAAAATGACGCCCGAGGCCGATTTACTTCTTTTCCGACAGTTTCTTTGCAATTTCTTCCATCAGCTTAGGCTTGAGCCCCGCGAGAACACTGTCAACGAGCGCGGCGAGTGCAGCGCCGTCGAGTGCCGGTGCTTCAGAGGCGCCGTTGCTGGGAGTGGAATCGGATGCGGGCACAATCGCCTCGGCGATTTCCGCGACTGACCCGGCCAGCGGATCAGGCAGTGGCTCAGTCATCACTGCACTCTGCTGCGGCGCAATTACCGAATCGCGCACCTGCCGCCAGTTCTCCCAGGCCGCTGCCGCTTCCGACGGGACCGTAGGTTCAGCTTCCGGAGGGTCAGCTTCGGTCGCCAAAGCAGAGTTGCCAATCGCATTAACGGGACTGCCCGATCCCGCTGCTGCCACGGCCGCGAATGCCGCGCCCGAGATTGCTTCCTCGAGTGCGGCCACGGCTTCCACTGGTATGTCAATTTGAACTGGAGCTTCTTGAACTGGAGCTTCCGTCCGCTGCGAAGATGAAACCGCCTGCTGCATCTCTTGCTCTAACGCCAGGGTGGCTTCTTCCGTAGTCACGGAAACATTTTCAGCCACCCATCGCGGGGCAGCGGGAGCGGACAACGCTACGGGGGCCATCTCCTCCACGGGCGCCGACTGGTCGGCGGCAACCGAAACAGTGAGTTCAGTTTTCTCGTAGTCCGGCGCAGCGACAGAGAACTCAAGCACCGCCTCAGACGCCGGTTGTGCCTGCGCATCTTTAAAAGCCGAGGCGAAAGTTGCTGGCGCCGCTTCGTCTTGCTCTGCGGCGGGCGCTGGCGCCGGCACATGTTTAGCTTCGGCTTCGGGAACTTTGGTTTCGGCATCGCAAACTTCAGTTTCGGAAACCGGTTCTGACTCGAACGTGGAAACCTTTTCCGGATTTTGTTCTTGCCGCAACTTTATTTCGGCCAGGCGCGCAATCTCTGCTGAACGATCAGACGATGCAGGTGCCTCACCACCATGCTCAGCCTGCGGTTCCGCGGAGTGCCAGAACCGCGACTTCTTGGCTTCGGTCTTCCCCGGCTTCCGAATTCGAGGTGCTTCTGCTTGAGGCACAATGCGGTCTTCCAAACGCGTGAGCGCAGCCAGAAGTTCGCCGGCTTCGAATGGCTTCACGATGTGGCCATCGGCGCGAACTCGGTTGGCTTCGTCCGCCTTGAACGGCTCCATTTTGCCTACACTCAACAGCACCGGTATCCGCATGGTCTCGCCGGATTCCTTCAGGCGCTGGCAGACTTCCAGCCCTCCGTACCCAGGCATATACACGTCCAGCACCACCAGGTCGGGCCGGCTCTCATGAATTTTCTTGAGCGCTGCAGAGCCATTGTTGACGGTAACCACTTCGTACCCGGCATCGGTGAGGATTCGGCGACCCATGTTCTGGGCGGTCACACTGTCATCGGCAAGCAGTACTTTCCGCGGCAAATGGATGTCCTCAGTAATCAAAAGGGAGACGTAACCGAAAGCTATCTTGGATCGGCGGGTGAGTCAATGAATTGAGGCCTTTAGCAGGTTACGAGCGGTCAGGGCGGTTGGTGCTCTTCCAGGGCTTTGGAGGGAAGCCTGCAATACTATTTGAACGGAACTATCTTGCGCAGGCCCTTCTTCTTCCGATGCTTGCTGGAAGCGATCTCCTTGTCGTCTGCCGGTTCAGACGACGCGGCGGCGCCGCCCGGCTGGGTATCGGCGCTTCCATTGGCGGTGCCGGGTAACTGAATCTCGTTGACCTGGGCGGGGGCCTGGGCCGGCACGCTCGCGGGCTGCCCATCCTGGGCTACGTTGGGCTTGAGTTCGTTAGGATCTGCGACGGTTGCAGCGGGCTCAGCGGCCTTGGCGCCGGGAGCAGCCGCATCGGGCTTAAATTCATTCGGATCCGGCGGAGCTGGCTGCGAATTGGAGTTTGGGTCGGCCGCTGCCGGAGCTGTTTCAGGAGCCGCTGCATCCGACCGCGGAGCCGGCTCGCTTTCTGGCGGAGCCCCCGTGCCTGTAGTTTCTACGGAAACCGAGCGTGAATCAGGCTTCGCACCAATGGCTGCCCGGTTTGCCTGTTGCACAATGGTGCTGGCGCTCACCGGAGTCTTGTCCTCGAGCGTGGGATCGCCTACTTTCGTGGCCGGGCTTACGTCGGGATGGCGGCCGACAGTGCCCATCACCCGGCTCAGCATGGTTTGTTCGCCACGCGCGGCTTCTTCCGCCTTGTTCTGCGCCAGGGCTGCTTTAGTAGGGCGAGGCACCGGCTGATGCAGGGCCTCAAGCCGCGCCTTGGCGTCATCCGTGCGCTCCATGACTGGGTAACGGGTGAGGATGGTTTTATAGGCCTCGGCTGCCTTGGCTGTGAAGTCGCCAATCATGCGCTCCCGCGCCAGTTCATCTCGCCTCCGTTGCGCCTCACTCACTGTGCGCTGGCGCTCGGCAGTGTCCAGTCGGCGCAGCATGGCGATCTCGGCCTCATACGATTGGCCCAGCGAAAACAAGGTCTCATCCGCCTTGCTGTAAAGCGGATAGCGGTCCGCCAGCGACTGCAGCCGTGCAATCGCCGCCGGATACGACTGCCGCATGTAGTAGAACCGCCCCACCCGGTACTCCCGTTCGGCAATCACTTCCTGCACCTGCAGCAGCTTCTTCCTGGCCTCGGCAACCATTTTCTGGTTGTCGGGATATTGCAGGATCACCTGCCGGTATTCCTGCTCCGCGCGAACCGCATGGGTAAAGTCGCGGTCCGGCTTTTCCATCTCCTGGAAATGGATGTTGGCAATCTTCAGCTGCGCCTCGGCGGCTTCCGGCATGTTAGGAAAGAACGTTTCAAAGTCCTTGTACTCGGTCTCCGCCTGGGCCAGCGCCGCGGTGCCGCCCTCCGCGTACCACGAGTCCGCGAGCGCTAGCTTGGCACGGGCAATGAACTCTGAATCCGGGTAAGTGTTGATCAGGGTCTGCATGTCAAGCCGGGCCACGTCGAAGCGGTTGTGCTTCATCGCATCCATCCCGCGATCGAACAGCACTTTGTCCGGCTGCTTGGAGTCAACCTGGGCCAGCGGATTGGAGACCTTTTTGTTGGTGCACGCCGTCGTGAGCGCCAGCGTCGCCGCCAGCACAATCACCGGAGTTCTAAGAAACATGAGCGCCTCAATACAAGGGGCGAATGAAGATTGTTCTTCCCTCCGCCTGTGTGTGGCGCGGGCGCCCTCGCCCGCGGAAATCAGTCATACCTTCTGCAGCGTAGCCTCGAAGGCCGCCTTCAACAATGTCTGGGCATTAATCTTTGGATCGCCTTGGCCGAATACGGCGTTGCCCGCCACCAGAATTTCTGCCCCGGCGCGTACCACCCGGCCAACCGTATCGAGCGAAATCCCCCCGTCCACTTCAATGCGGTAGCTCAGGTTTTTTTGTCTGCGCAACTCTCTTAGTTTCTTTAACTTATGCAGCGAGTTGGGGATGAAGGGCTGCGCCCCGAAGCCGGGATTTACCGACATCACCAGCACATAATCCGCGAGTTCCAGTACCTCGGAGAGAGTTTCAACCGGGGTTGCCGGATTGATGACTACCCCTGCGTGGCAGCCGTGGCTCTTGATCAGATTCAGAGTGCGGTCGAGGTGCCGGCAGGCTTCCTGATGCACCGAAATCCAGTCCGCCCCGGCCTCCGCAAACGCGGTAATGTACTGGTCGGGATCCTCAATCATCAGATGACAGTCGAGCGGCAGCTGGGTTATGCCGCGCATGGACTTCACCAGCGGCGGTCCCCAGGTTATGTTGGGGACAAAATGGCCGTCCATCACGTCCACATGGATGATGGTCCCCCCGCCTTCCGCCGCGCTCGTGACCTGCTCGGCCAGGCGAACGAAATCCGCCGACAAAATCGATGGCGCCAGCTCTATCAAGGTTCAATCAACCTGGGACTCTCAACGAGAAAAACGCTTAGAGAAATTCTAACATGCACGCCGGACGTTGGCCCGCACATGGCTATTGAAGCTAGGGACAGCTAGTGGAAGCGCTCCCTCACAAAACGTAGCCCCGTACGTCTTCGTCCGGGGTAGAACAGACCTGGAAGTCTGCCCTACGGGCTCAATGGAGCATTGTCTGTGCCTGCAATATCTGATTGACGCGGAGGCTCCTCGGGCGCATACTGCGGGCGCTAATGTAGGGAGGTCTTTCTGGCCCCTCCCTAACCCTCTACTTCAAAGATATGGGCTTCTAAGACCACGGACCCCGTAATACCTCCGTGAAGCGCGGAATCGTCCGAATCGAAGAGAAGAAAAAATGAATCGCTATTTCACCATTTCAAAGATACACCTTGCTCTGATGGTCTTCCTGCTCTCGTGCTCAGCATGGTCGCAGTCGGCCAATGTTTCTGTATTTTCTCAAGGATTGAACAACCCCCGCGGATTGAAGTTCGGGCCGGACGGGAACCCGTACGTCGCAGAAGGCGGTGCAGGTGGTTCGATATCGACCGTTGGATTGTGTGAACAAGTTATAGCTCCAGCTGGTCCGTATACGGGCGGGTTTACCGCGCGGATTTCCAAAATCACTCCCAACGGAACACGCACGACCCTAGTGGAGGGATTGCCGTCAAGTCAGACCTCTGCTGCGATAGGCAGTCTAGTTAGCGGTATTGCGGATCTAGCCTTTATTGACGATAGGCTGTACGCGCTTTTGACCGCAGCAGGTTGTTCCCATGGACTTGCGGGTACAAATAACGGCGTGCTCCGCGTTAATGAAGATGGCACTACGACGATGATTGCCAATCTTAGCGCTTTCTGGAAGGGCCACCCGGTGGCGAACCCAGAGCCGGACGACTTTGAACCTGACGGCACCCCATACAGCATGATCGCCAAAAACGGGGTCCTCTACGTCATCGAGCCGAATCACGGTGAACTCGATGCGATCACCACCGGCGGAAGCGTCCGCAGGGTTGCTGACATCTCGCGCAGCCAGGGACACATCGTTCCCATCCGCCGTTGTGTCCTACGGAGAGAATTTCCTCGTCGGCAACCTTGACACCTTCCCCATCAAAGACGACTCGTCGAAGATTATGAAGATCACGCCCTCTGGCCGTCTTACCACCGTCGCCATCGATTTCACTACGATTCTAGGACTGGCCTTGGACCGCAAGGGCCGGCTTTATGTCCTGGAAAACACGACTGGCAATCCGTCCCCGACCCCCGGCACAGGAAAGGTGGTCCGAATCGATGGCAAGAACCGTACAACCGTAATTGCCACCGGCCTCTTCTTGCCTACCGCGATGACGTTCGGACCAGACGGTAACCTCTACGTCTCCAACGTCGGATTTGGTCCACCTCCCGTGGGGTTAGGGCAAGTGGTGAAAATCCAGGTGCCGCAGGAATGAAAACAATGACACGTGGCAGCCCCGGCTATCCAGCCGAGGCTGCCACTGCCAACATCACTGAGTCAGAGCACGCGCCGACCTGCGGCCTCTTCACCTGCCGGATTCCGTGGACCAGAACACAGAACAGCCGTGCGGACGGAGAGACTTGCATCCCGGTCCCGCATAACCCGCTTCGGGCATCTACGCGCTAGGAAGTCGCCGCTTGGGGGCGCAGTGATTTTTTTCGCCCGATAACACCACCGGCCCAACTACAGGCCGGCGCTGCGGGATGCGATGCGGGCGAAGGCGGACCAGTCGGCTTCGCCAAGTCCCTGGGCCATTGCCGCCACGAAGCGGTCGTGCACCAGGCTGGCCATAGGCATGGGGACTGAGGCTTCTTCGGCGGCCGCGAGCACCAGGCGGTTATCTTTGAATCCCAAAGGCATTTTGAAGCCGACGGGCTCAAACTTATCCTGCGCAACCATGGTCCCGTAGGTGTGATAGACGGGCGCATTGAAAAGCGAGCTGGTGAGTATTTCCAAAAACTTTGCCGGATCAACGCCGGATTTTCGAGTGAGGGCGAAGGCTTCCGCCAGACCTTCGATGACGGTGGTGATCAAGAAATTTCCCGCGAGCTTAACCACATTGGCAGCAACGGGATCGTCGGCTGCCACGAAGGTCTTCTGTCCCATGGCATCAAACAGAGGCTGGCAGTGGTCGAGCTGCGGCTTGGGACCGGCGGCTACCACAAACAATTTTCCTGCGCCGGCGGCTTCGGGACGTCCGAAGACCGGCGCGCTGACGTAGTGCTGCTTCTTTTCCTGGTGCGATGCATTCAGGCGGCGTGAGAGGGCCACGCTAATGGTGCTCATCCCGATGTGGATGCTGCCGGCAGGAAGTGGGTCGAGAATGTTGCCCGGCGCAAAAACTACCTCTTCCAGGCCGCGGTCGTCGGCGATCATGGTGATCACCGCGTCTGCGGCAGACGCTGCTTCACCTGGGGTGGAGGCCACTCTCGCCCCTAAGGAGACCAAGTTCTCGGCGCGGCTGCGCGTGCGGTTGTATACGGTTACGGCATGACCCGCTTTCGTCAGATTTCGGGCCATGGCGGAACCCATGTTTCCCAAGCCGACAAATCCCAATTTCATTTTGCCTCCGACACAGCATGGAAGATAGAAGTTAGATTCGGGCGAACAAAGCGGCGTTTCTTTTTTGGTGAGTGCGGGAACATGATGTTTGGTTTTATGCGTCGGCGCGATTCCCGAGTGATGCATTGCTGCGTTCTACGTCGCCGGGCGCTGCTGACGGCGGTTCACGCTGCCGAACAGCTTGTTTATCTCCCGATTGAATGCAGGAATGTCGCCGGGGCCTGGTATCCGAAGCGTGGCGTCGAAATCACAGTCTGCAGATCAGCAACTCACGCTCGTAGATCAGCTCCGGCGGGAGATGAGCATGAAGCAGGATGAAGAGTTCCTCGTGATCGATAACTTCACGCTTCCAGGCGGGCCGATCGATGGTCTGCAGTTCGTCGAATTTCTCACGCTGGAAGTCGAGTCCGGTCCAGTCCATGTCTTCGTAAAAGGGAGTCCAGCCGATGGGAGTCTCCTTGGTACGGGTGCGGCCGTGGATGCGGTCTACGATCCACTTGAGCACGCGGAAATTTTGCCGGAAGCCGGGCCAGATAAACTGACCGTCGGCGCCCTTGCGGAACCAGTTCACGTGGAAGATGCGTGGGGTCATGGTCAGCGAGCGCTGCATTTTGATCCAGTGGCGGAAATAATCGCCCATGTGGTAGCCGCAGAAAGGCAGCATGGCCATGGGATCGCGGCGGACTTTCCCGACTTCGCCCGCGGCCGCCGCCGTCATTTCTGAACCCATAGTGGCGCCGACGTAAACTCCCGAACTCCAGTTGAAGGCCTGATAGACGAGGGGGATGGTGTGGGCGCGGCGGCCGCCAAAAATAATTGCGCTGATGGGAACGCCGGTGGGATCTTCCCAGGCGGAATCGATGGTTGGGCACTGGCGCGCCGGGGCGGTAAAGCGGGCATTGGGATGGGCGGCTTTGGATCCCGTCTTCTTTGCGATTTCTGGGGTCCACAGATTGCCTTGCCAGTCCACGCACTCGGCCGGAGGCTTGTCGGTCATTCCCTCCCACCAGACGCCGCCTTCGGGGGTGAGCGCGACGTTGGTGAAAATTGTGTTGCTCGCCAATGTGGCCATTGCGTTGGGATTAGTCTTGACCGATGTGCCGGGAGCGACGCCGAAAAATCCGGCTTCGGGATTGATGGCGCGCAGGCGGCCGTTGGCGTCGGGAGTAATCCAGGCAATGTCATCGCCTACCGTCCAGATTTTCCATCCTTTGAATTCTTCCGGCGGGACCATCATGGCGAAATTGGTTTTGCCGCAGGCACTGGGGAAGGCGGCGGCGACATAAGTTTTTTCGCCATTGGGATCTTCGACGCCGACAATGAGCATATGCTCCGCCATCCAGCCTTCGTCGCGCGCCATGTTAGAGGCAATGCGCAATGCGAAACATTTTTTTCCTAGCAAGGCATTGCCGCCGTACCCGGAGCCGTAGGACCAGATTTCGCGGGCCTCGGGGAAGTGCACGATGTATTTCTCTGCGTTGCAGGGCCAGGCTACATCCTTCTGGCCAGCCAGGAGGGGCGCGCCCAGGCTATGCAGACAGGGCACGACGCGCTTGTAATCTTTGTCAATCTCTTTGAAGACCGGAAGGCCAATGCGGGCCATGATTCGCATGCTGGCGACCACGTAGGGGGAATCGGTGAGTTGAACACCGATCTGCGACATGGGCGAGCCGACCGGGCCCATGCTGAAGGGCAGCACGTACATGGTACGGCCGTTCATGGCATTGCGGAATAGGACGCGCAGTTTGCGCCGCATCTCATAGGGATTTTCCCAGTTGTTGGTGGGTCCGGCGCTATCTTTCGAGAGAGAACAGATGAAGGTGCGATCTTCGACGCGGGCTACATCGCTCTTATCGGAGCGGGCGAGGAAGCATCCCGGCCAAAGCTCGTGATTCAAGGCGATCAGCGTTCCGCTGGCCACCATCTCCCGGCAGAGCTGGTCGTATTCTTCCTGCGAGCCGTCCACCCAATGAATGCGGGCAGGGCCGGTGAGTTCGGCCATCTTTTCCACCCAGCGCAGCAGGTGTTCGTTCTTTGTGAGGGGAAGGGCGGGGTTAGTCTGGGTAACGGTCGCCATCAGAGCGGGCTCCTCCTGCGGATACACACAGCGGTTGCCTGACCGGCTGCGGAACGTGACCGTTCTTTATGGTATCGCAGGAAAGTGAGCAGGGGAAATGCGAGGTAAATTTAGAGTTCCGCTAAACCGTCACCGGTGTTTCAGCCCGGCTGGCGTAGTGAGACTGAACGTATTCGTCCAATATCTGGATGAATTCCGCGACGATCTTATCTCCGCGCAAAGTAGTGAACAGGCGGCCGTCCACATAAACCGGGGCTTTCGGCTCCTCGAAGGTGCCGGGGAGTGAGATGCCGAGGTTGGCGTGTTTGGATTCGCCGGGGCCGTTGACGACGCATCCCATGACCGCGACTTTCATTTCTTCGACGCCGGTGTGGCGTTCTTTCCACGCGGGCATCTGCTCGCCCAGGTAGGATTGAATCTGCTGGGCCATTTCCTGGAAGAAGGTGCTGGTGGTGCGTCCGCAACCGGGGCAGGCAGTGACCTGCGGGGTGAAGCTGCGGATTCCTAGCGACTGAAGAATTTGCTGGGCTACGCGGACTTCTTCAGCGCGATCGCCGCCCGGAGCAGGAGTAAGAGAAACACGGATGGTGTCGCCGATGCCTTCCTGCAGAAGAATCGAAAGCCCCGCGCTGGAGGCGACGATGCCCTTGGCGCCCATGCCAGCTTCGGTGAGTCCGAGATGGAGCGGGTACGTGCAGCGGGCAGCAAGAGAACGATAGACGTCTACTAAATCTTGCACGCCGCTGACCTTGGCGCTGAGGATAATCTGATCAGGGCGCAGGCCGTATTTTTCCGCAAGCTTTGCTGAATTCAGCGCGCTTATGACCATGGCTTCCATGGTGACTTCGCGCGCGTCTTTGGGATCAGAGGAGCGCGAATTTTCGTCCATCATGCGGGTGAGTAGTGACTGATCCAGCGATCCCCAGTTCACGCCGATGCGCACCGGCTTCTGATTCTCGGCGGCAACTTCGATCATGATGCGGAAATTCGAATCGTCTTTACGGCCAATGCCGACGTTGCCAGGGTTGATGCGGTACTTGGCCAGAGCGCGCGCGCAGGCTGGATACTTCTTTAACAGAAGATGTCCGTTGTAATGGAAGTCGCCAATGATGGGGACAGGAACTCCGCGCGCGTCGAGCTGCTCCACGATGTGGGGCAGGGCGGCTGCGGCGTCCTCGTTGTTGACCGTGACCCGGACCACTTCCGAGCCTGCGCGGGCGAGCGAGGCGGCCTGCTCGACGGTCGAAGCCACGTCTGCGGTGTCGGTGTTGGTCATGGACTGAACCACCACCGGAGCATCCGACCCAACCCGGACCGTGCCGATGGTGCAAGTGACGGATTTACGGCGTTGGATGGCGGCCATGTCAAAAGACTAGTTTAGCAGATGGCGGGCAGCCAGCAGGCACATCGCTGCTTGGCAATTATCCGCGCCAATGCGGTGGCTACTCGCGCTGGCGAGTGAGGATGCGCTAATACTTAACGCTGCGGAACACGAGCCGGTGCTGGCACCTTGTACTCAGAAGACCTTTCTAATGGACAGCGCTACGGCGGCGTGCGAGTAGTGAATCCGCTGTCTGATTCAACGGCTTAGTCGACCGCCCAGATTAACTTACGGCAGCCTCTGCGCGATCGTCTTGGCGATGTCGTTATAGATCACCATGGCCGCGAAGAGTACCAGAAATACGAATGCCGCCTGGTAGATGCGCTCTTTAATGCGCAGGCTGATGTCGCGGCGCATCAGGCTTTCGATGAAAAGCAGCAGAATGACTCCGCCATCCATGATGGGGATGGGGAGCAAGTTAAAGATGCCGAGATTTAAGCTGATTCCTGCGGTCAGCGCCAACAGTGGCATCCAGCCCTTTTCCTGAGCGGCGGCGCCGGCCTGTTGTGCAATACCGATTGGACCGGATACGGTCCGCAGTGAGACTTTGTGCTGCACCAGCTTTCCCAAGAGCTCTAAAAGAATCATCGAATAACGCTTGTTGTCAGCTAGCGAATGGCTGAACGCCTGCGGCAAGGACAAAGTGCTGACCTTGGTTTCCGGAGCGTTCTTGAATCCCAAGCGGTAATGTTTTTCTTTCAAGGCGGCGGCATCGGCCAGAACCGGTGTTGCGGTAAAACTGAGGGTTTTGCCGTCGCGCAGCACTTCGAGTTGAACTGGCTTGCTCTTGGTAGCCTGCAGGCTTTGGATCATCGACTGGATGGAAGGCACCGGCTGTCCGTCCATTGAGATGATCTTGTCTTTTTCTTTCAAACCGATCTTCGCTGCCGGCATATCAGTTTCAAGATCGCCGACCACGACTGGCTCATCGGGATACCATCCGGCCGAGCCAACTTCTGAGCTGGTGATCGCCGCCGGGACTAACGATCCCTGGATGATCTGGCTTCCGCGCAGCACTGTAAAAGCTAAGGGTTGGTTGGGGCTCAGCATTTCCCTGATCCCGACCTGCTCCCAAGTGGGATTGTGCACTCCGTCGAGCTGGACGATACGGTCCCCGCGCTGGGCGCCAGTTTTAGCCGCCGGAGAGTCTGCTTCTACGTAGCCAATGACCGCGGGCTGATCCATAAAAATGGGATATTCGTAGTGGACCATGTACACGACCGTCAAAAGTACAATCGCGAGCATGATGTTCATGCTGGGCCCGGCAATGGCAATAAGAAAACGATGCCAGCGGGGATGCGACATGAACTCGCGCGGATCTCCAGTGCGATCGTCGGTCGGGTTCTCACCGCTCATTTTCACGTACCCGCCGAGCGGGATGGCATTGATGCGATATTCAGTTTCGCCTTTGCGGAAGCCGATTAGGCGCTTGCCAAAGCCGATGGCAAACTGCTCCACGCGCACGCCTAGCAGCTTGGCCACGGCGTAATGGCCAAATTCGTGAATCAAAATCATGAAGCCGAGGATGACGGCGACGGGGACGATATAGAAGAAAAGTTGGCTCATAAACTCCGGCTAGTTCGGCTGCAACCCGGCTGAGAGAGATTTCCCCTTGGCCATGACAGCGACTTTCTCGCGCGCACTTGCGCGGACTTTCTGGTCCACGACCAGCACCTGTCTTATAGATTCCAATTTGCCCACCGGCGTTTCTGAAAGCACATCTTCTATTAGTACGGCGATGTCTTGAAAACGGATGCTGCCTTCCAGAAACGCAGAAACGGCAACTTCGTCGGCGGCGTTCAGGGCAACGGTTTTGCCGCCTCCCGCTTCCGCTGCTTCATAGGCCAGGCTCAGACAAGGAAATTTTTGCATGTCGGGAGGGCAGAAATCGAGGTGCCTTAAGTCACTCAGATTAAACCTCAGTCCGGAAGCGATTCTGTCTGGAAAAGTTAAAGCATAAAGGATGGGCAATCGCATGTCGGTCACGGAAAGTTGAGCAAGAATGCTGCCATCCACAAATTCGACCAGGGAGTGAATTGTGGATTGAGGATGCACTACTACCGAAACCTGCTCCGGCGGCAAGTTGAACAAACGGCAGGCCTCGATGACCTCGAAACCCTTGTTCATCAGGGTGGCGGAGTCGATGGTGATGCGGTTGCCCATTTTCCACGTGGGGTGGCTCAACGCCTGCTCGACCGTAATATCGGCAAATTGGGATTCCGGCGTATTCAGAAATGGGCCGCCGGAAGCGGTAAGCCAGATGCGGCGAACTTCTTCCATCCGGCCTCCGCGCAAGCATTGGTGGACGGCATTGTGTTCGCTGTCGATGGGCAAGAGCGGCTTGCCTTGGCGGCGGGCTTCGGAGGTGATGAGCTCTCCGGCGGCAACCAGGCACTCTTTATTGGCAAGGCCGACAGTCTTACCGGCGCGGACTGCTTCGTAGGTAGCTTCCAGTCCCGCGACGCCGACGATGGCGCTGACCACGAAGTCGACGTCCGGATGAGTGGCTACCCGGATGGTGCCCCCGGGGCCATTGAGAACTTCGATGCCGGTGATACCCTCCGATTTAAGCCGAGACCTGAGGTTTTCGGCATGGGATTCCGCAGCCACCGAGATTACACGTGGACGCCAATGCTGGGCTTGGTCGAAGGCAAGATCAATATTGCGCCCGGCGGCCAGGGTGACCACCTGAAAGCGGTCGGGAAAGGAATCAACCACGCTGAGAGTGCTGCGGCCGATGCTTCCGGTCGATCCCAGAATGGCGATGCGCTTCATGGATAAGGATATGTTACTAGAAGCAGATAGCTGTTCGACCTTGGCCATTTGTGCGCCCGGGCGTCCTCGTTCGGGCGGCGCGAGGGGAACACCCGCCCCTACGTAGTCAAGCCTATCGCCTCACTGCATCATCACCCGCCAGGCCGCGTAGCACCACAGCACCGGAGCGGCGACGAGCAAGGCATCGATGCGGTCGAACATGCCGCCATGGCCGGGAAGAATGGCGCCGGAATCTTTGGTGCCTGCACCGCGCTTGATCAGCGATTCAACCAGGTCTCCGAGTTGGGCGGCCAGGTTGAGGACAACGGAGAGTGCGACCACCTCCACCACCGGAAGCTGGTCGTTGGCAAAGATGCCGTCACGGCGTTCGATCAAATGAGCGTTCAGCAAAACCGAGCTGACGTGGACGGCATGACGGAACATTAGTAGGCCGACCGCCAGGCTTGCAATTAGCGAGGCGGCAGCGCCTTCCCAGGTTTTCTTCGGACTGACTCGCGGGGACATGCGATGCGTGCCGATGGATTTCCCCACGAGGTAGGCGAAGATGTCTCCGGCCCAGACCAGCAGCAAAAGATAAAGAAGCAGGAAGCTTCCGCGCCACTGTTCGCGTAGTTGGACTAAACACGCTATGGGCAGCGCGATGTAGGCGAAGGAAAACGTGGAAACCATCGCGGCCGGAAAAGCCGACGCCAGGTCGGCGCGATACATCCCCATCGTCAGGAACAGAAAGGGAGCGAGCAAGGCCGCACAAAGCGCTGCGAAAGCAAATCCCGAAGTTGAGAGCGCCGCGGTTGCGCCGGGAGTGATCGCGACCACAAGAAAGAAGAGGCCAGAAAAACTGTAAGTGGGCAGGTGCAGAGGGTGGATTCCATAGGCCTCCGAAAGCTCGAGCATTTCACGAATTGCCAGCAAAGCGACGACACCCGCGACAAATGCCAGCACTGGCACGGGCGCGCGCAGGACGAGCAGCAAAACGATGGGTATGAGTACTACGGCGGTGAGTACTCGCTTGAGCAGTTCCAATTGGAATCAGCTCCGCAGGGCGGGTGATCCACTCCGGAACGCCAACCCCGGCCGTTCCGGGGGACCCGGATGGGATTCGTTCAATCCGCCGTAACGGCGGTCGCGCTTCTGATAGTTTGCAATCCCTTCGAGCAAATGCACGCCGCGGAACTCCGGCCATAGTGTGGCCGTGACGTAAATCTCCGCATAGGCGAGCTGCCAGAGCAGAAAGTTACTCAGCCGCATCTCGCCGCTGGTACGAATGACGAGATCGGGATCGGGCAAGTGGCTGGTATACAGATGGCGTGAGATGGTCTCCTCGTCGATCTTCAGGTGCTCGATTCCGCCGTTGCGGGCGGCAGCGTGCAGCATGGAGTGAAAGGCGTCCACCAATTCTGAGCGCGCGCTGTAATTCAGCGCCAAAGTCAAAATCATGCCCGTGTTGCGAGAAGTTTCCTTGCGCGCCCACTCCATTTTTCCCTGCACTGACGCCGGAAGCTCATGCAACCGTCCGATGTATTGCAGGCGGACATTATTCTTGTGCAGCGTAGGCACTTCCTGCTTCAAGTAGCGGGAGAGCAGTTGCATCAGGAAATCCACTTCGGCTTTGGGACGGCGCTTCCAGTTCTCTTCGGAAAACGCGTAAAGGGTAAGTGATGGGAGGCCGATGCGCGAGGCAGCTTCAACTGTGTAGCGGACGGAGGTAACTCCGGCGCGATGTCCGGCGACCCGGGGCAGGTGGCGCTTGCGCGCCCAGCGTCCGTTGCCGTCCATGATGATGGCGATGTGTTTGGGGAGCCGCGCGGGATCGAGCCGCAGGTATATCTCGGCCTCTTTTGCGTCCAGCCCGGCAGGAACTGTTGCCTGCACGTGAATCCCTTCCGTTTCAAAAACTAACATAGGGAGAAGGGAGTTGCAATGAACAGAAGGGCACGTAGCGCCGCCCTCTGACGGTAATCCTACAGTTGATGATGACGATGTGAACAGGGCTACTCTCTCGATTCCGTGGGAATAATTTCCAGCTCCAGCCGTTCGGTCCTGCGGAGGACTGTAATTCGGCTGCTGGCCCCGACTTGGGTGTCCGTTAGCAAACGATGCAGGTCATCGACGCCGGCCACCGGTTGTCCGCCGAAAGCGATGATCACATCGCCTTCCCGCAATTCGGCTTTGTGCGCGGGGGAGCCATTTTCCGCGGCCAGCACGATCACTCCGGTTTCTTTCGGCAAGTCATAGAAGCGGACGATGCGGCGGTGCAGAGGTACGGTCTGCGCCTCCACGCCAATAAAAGCCCGGCGAATGCGGCCTTGCTGTAGCAACCGGCTGGCGACAAACTTCGCGGTGTTGATTCCGATTGCGAAGCAAAGCCCCTGTGCGCCCATGATAGTTGCGGTGTTGACTCCAACGACGCCGCCGTCGGAGGAAACCAAAGGCCCGCCGGAATTCCCGGGATTGAGTGATGCGTCGGTCTGAATGACGTCGTCAATCATGCGTCCGGAGTACGAGCGCAAAGAGCGGCCAAGGGCGCTGACCACCCCGGCGGTAACGGTGTACTGAAACCCATAAGGATTGCCGATGGCAATCGCCAACTGCCCGACGCGCAATTTCTGTGAGTCGCCGAGCGTGACAGCGGTGAGATTCGGCGAGTCAATGCGGATTACCGCGATGTCTGTCGCAGGATCCTCGCCGATCAGGTGCGCTGGGAAGTGGCGGCCGTCGGGAAGCGACACCTGAATGCGCGAGGCATTGTGGACGACGTGGCTGTTGGTGAGCACCAGGCCGTCGGGTGTGAACACGAATCCGGAGCCGCCGCCCTGACGTTCGCGAGGCTCGCCGCCGCGCTTGCCAGCGGCGGTTTGGATGACTTCAATCTTGGCGACCGACGGACTGACTTTTTCCGCCGCTGAGACCACGGCGTGCGAATAAGCATCGAGCAGGGAATCGTCGGCGGGAGGCGCAGCTTCAACGCGCGCCCCGGAACCATTCTCCAGCGCACTTGAAGAAACAAATTGTTCCAGCATGGCTGGTAGATGAAGCCGGGATGAATTTAGATTCATCTCCCGGCAGTTGCAGCGGGAGGCCGGACAGTGGCAGGCGTTTCCGGCTCGGCGATATTTACGGTTCTCAGCGTCAGCCAGTCAGTACGAACGTGTTCCCATTCCTGGATCATAATTCCATAGGACTCGAAGAATTCACGAATGCAGAGGCGGCTCCATCCGCAGATATCCTCGAGAATCGGGGTCAGCACTGCAAGCGCGCTGGTGCTGAGTACGGTTCGCGTGGCCACCTGTGAAACGTGCTTGGCCTCGGAGACGGCGATGGTGTAGCCATCGCGAACGTTGACGTGCAGCATGACGTGCACATCGGAGCTGCCGTCACCGGTATAGACAATGTGGTCGGGACCGATCTGCGCGCGTGTCTGCAGTTGGTCCAGGACGAACACTTTTCCGTAACCGGCGGTCGCCCGAGTGATGGTCTCGATCTCGCCGGTTTCTTTGTAAAGGAATTCCGTGCCGAAGATGTGCTGTTTGGAAACGATGCCTTCCAGCGCAGATTGGACGATTTCAACTGGCGCCGCAGACAGTACACAGAAATTGAAGTGGTAACCAGGTATTCCCTCCTCAAGAATCTGCGAAAGCAGGGCGATGTTTTCCTTTAGCCGGATGCGCTTGCCGACTTCGTGCAAATGCTCTTTGCGGACCCGCGACTTGAATTCGGGGTCGTGCAGGAGCAGGTAGGCGAGTTCTGCCCCCTGCTGCACCAGGTTAAGACGAGCCATTCCGGTGGCCTTACGCTCGAACTCCGCGGTGGGAATGCCGACCATTTCGGCGAGAACGTAGCCAGAGTCGTTGAAGGTCAGCGTCTGGTCAAAATCGCTGGCAAAAATGTATTCCTTGCGTGGGGTGTCATTCATTCACTTTATTAGATTCCAGAGTGGGCGAAACGGCCCTAAAAAGAATGAATAGCGGTGATTTGGTTTGCTTATGTGGCCTTTACTTAATTCCCGCTGAAGTTGAAAATAAAGAACTTGCGGATTTTCACTCCGCAATGCCGTTTGCGGCAAGAGGAGCTCAATTTAATATGGCAGCCACTGGCGAACTGATCCGATTGATCAACTACGTAGACGACATCAACACCACGCTTCGGCGCATACAGGCCTCATTGCCGGGGATGGAGGCGGAGGAGCGTAAAAAGCTGGCCGAAAGTTTGCGCGGTGCTGCCGGGCAACTGAGCGCGCTGGTGGAGCGAGTGGAGAAATAGTGGCCGGGATCAAGACCATAGCCGTCGTCGGCGCCGGCACTATGGGACGCGGCATTGCGCATGTGGCAGCGCTGGGCGGCTACCGCACGGTACTCGAAGATCTGATTCCATCCGCGCTCAAGAAGGCCGAGAACGACATTCGCAGCAATCTTGACAAGTCGGTGGAGTTGGGAAAAGTTACGTCTGGAGATGCACAGGCGGCATTCGAGCGTCTGGAATATGCAGGAAGCGTGGAAGAGGCGGCGCGCGAAGCCGACCTGGTCATTGAAGCGGTTCCCGAGGAGATGGAATCGAAGATCGAAATTTTCACCCTGCTAGATAAGGTTTGCCGGCCAGGAACCTTTCTTGCCTCCAATACTTCTTCTTTGAGTATCACGGAGATTGCCAGCGTCACTTATCGTCCGAAGAAATGTGTGGGAATGCACTTCTTCAATCCTGTCCACAAGATGAAGCTGCTGGAAATTGTGCGCGGCCTCGAAACCGACGAAGAGACAATTTCTGCCGCGGCGGACGTGGGGAGAAGAATGCGGAAGGATGTGGTGGTGATCAGAGAATCACCGGGATTCATCACCAGCCGCGTTAATGCCATGATCGGCAATGAAGCTTTTTTCATGCTGCAAGAAGGAGTCGCTTCGGCAGCGGACATCGACAAGGCGCTGAAGCTGGGACTCAACCATCCCATGGGGCCGTTTGAAATGGTGGACCTGGTCGGATTAGATACGCGATTGCACATCCTTGAATATCTGCACAAAACACTGGGCGAGAAATACCGCCCCGCGCCGCTGCTGGTGCAATACGTGAAGGCGGGACGGCTGGGAAAGAAAAGCGGCCGCGGAGTTTACGAATACCCGGCTTAGTAATTCTGCGCGGTGCGTTCATGGATCAGGACTTGCATGGATCAGGAGTTGCATGGATCAGGAGTTGCCGGTCTGCCATGTGGCAGTAAAAAATTGACAATGTGGCAAACGGCACCTATGCTAAAGTCATGAGTCAACCTGCGCCCAAAACCAGCCTCGGTGACCTTCGGCTTCCGGGGCGAACTCTCGGCTTGAAAGCCGGGAGTTCGGGGGAGCTGATCCGCCAGGTAGGGCGAGGCTTTCGTTTTCACTCGCTGCTGGCTTTCTGATCTCGCTCCGGGGTGCCGCTTCCCGACATCGCCGCGATTATCGGAATACCAGCCCGCACTCTGGCTCGCCGCAAATCATCTGGCCGCCTCACTGGAGACGAGTCAGAAAAGCTGCTCCGTCTCTCATCCGTATTCGAACAGGCGGTTGATTTATTCGAAGGCAATGCGGCCGGCGCCCGCAAGTGGCTGACGACGGCGAAGAAGGCGCTTGAGAATGAGACGCCGCTCGCCTATTCGCGCACCGAGCTGGGAGCGCGTCAAGTAGAAAATCTGATCGGCCGGCTGGAGCACGGGGCCTTCTCTTGATCCATACCGCCTGGCGGATCACCAAGCGGAAGCATGCCAGGACGGCGTTCAGCGGCAGTGGCGCCCGGAGATACGGAGGTCGCTGGAACAGTCCTGGGACGGCAATTGTCTATACCGCGCAGAACCGGTCGCTTGCGGTATTAGAGATATTGGTGCACCTGGAAAGCCCCGAGCTGCTGCAAAAATACGCGCTGATCGGCGTTGAAATGGACGAATCGCTCATCTTGCGTTTTGACGAAGCGAGGTTGCCACAGGATTGGAGAAGTGACCCGCCGCCCCCGGGGTTGACGAAAATAGGGGATGAATGGGCGCAGCAGGCGGCCTCGGCTGTTCTGCAGCTTCCCAGCAGCCTGGTTCCCGCCGAAAGCAATTATCTGCTGAATCCTGGACATGCAGATTTTGGGAGGTTGAAGATCGGCAAGCCAGTGGCTTTTTCCCTGGATCCCAAGTTGGCAAAGTGAAGGAACGTCGGTCCGCCTTGTGGTCTAATGACGCGGGCGATTCCATCTTCGCCGGGAACTAAGAGTTCTCGGGATACGTAATACTGAGTGATGCGGGGCGGGAAACTGATACCACCCACCCGAATCTGGCCCCCTGCTGTCTCCCCGGCGGTGGGGGGAATAACTTATGCAGATGTTTCTAGACATTGTCCGGCAGTCGCTTGCCACGCTATGGGCACACAAGCTGCGATCATTTCTTACCATGTTCGGAATTGCCTGGGGGGTGGGGTCATTGCTTCTGCTGGTAGGGCTGGGAGAAGGCTTTCGCAGCGGGCAGAAGAAGAATCTGGCCGAACTGGGCTCGGATATCCTGTTCGTTTTTCCGGGACGCATCCCGGCGGTGGAAGGGAGCCAGCGTTCGGGAAGGAAATGGAACTTTACCTATGGCGACTACGTCGCGATCAGGAATGAAGCCAGGCATGTGCGCGCTATCTCGCCGGTGCTAAACCGCGAAGACATTCGCGCGGTGAGCGATTACGGATCGACCAACGGACAAGTTTTCGGAGTGGCTCCCACCTACAACCAGATTCGCACGGTTCCGGTGAGTATTGGACGCTGGTTCAACGAAGAGGACAATTCCGAACATCGGCGGGTGGCGGTGGTGGGATGGGAGCTTCTCAAGAACATGTTCCCCGGCCGTCCGGCGGTGGGCGCAACCATTCTGCTCAACGAAGTGAGCTTCGACGTAATCGGAATTGTCGATAAGGTCGGGCGGGAAGCCAACAATGGGACGAATGCCAGGATATTTATTCCCATCGGGACCATGCGGACGCTGTTCCGGTTGAAAGGAGAGAGCCAGGAAGATGCTCTTTCCTTCCTGAATTACCAGCCAACAACCCCCGAGGATCACACGGCGGCGAAGTCGGAGGTGCATGCCATCATAGCGCGCCGGCATGGTTTTGATCCCAAGATCGACGATGCATTTGAAGATTGGGACACCGTGGACAATATGAGAAAGGTCGCGAAAATCTTTGACGCGATGGATTGGTTTCTGGGCGTGGTGGGTGTGGTGACATTGGGGCTGGGGGCGATTGGAATTATCAATATCATGCTGGTTTCGGTGACCGAGCGCACCAAAGAAATAGGACTGCGCAAGGCGTTGGGGGCGACACACCGCAGTATCCTGACGCAGTTTTTCATTGAAGGGGCGTTCCTGACGCTGTTCAGCGGCGGGCTTGGTCTGCTGGCGGTGACCACGCTGGTGACTGTACTGGCACAACTGCCCGCGCCGCAGGGATTCGAGACGCCGCGAATCGTCCCCGCATCTGCTGCGACGGCCATCCTCTCTCTGGCAATGGCTGGAGTGGCGGCCGGTCTTTACCCCGCACGCAAAGCCGCGCTGTTGGAACCAGTAGAGGCCCTGCGGCAGGAATAAACCATGCTCAACGACATTGGCAAACAGGCATATGGGGCCCTGCGGTACAACCGCAGGCGCAGCATGCTGACCATGCTGGGGATGGCCTGGGGGATCGCGACGGTGGTGCTGTTGCTGGCCTACGGAACGGGGTTCGAGCGCGGATTGATGGCCGCATTCACCACCTTTGGCGGCAACCTGATCGCGATTTTTCCGGGCCGGACCTCGCTGCAGGCGGGTGGAACCAAGGCTGGAACTGAGGTGCGGCTCACGCTGAAAGATCTTGAAGACCTGCGCGCGGAGGTGCCCTTCCTAAAGCGCTCTTCGCCGGAAGTAAATAAGCAAAGCTTAGTTGCCTGGGGCACGCGAAGCGCCACCTACAGTGTTCGCGGCACCTATTCCAGCTACCAGCAAGCCCGGAACGTGGATGTGGGTGAAGGCAGTTTCTTTGACGATCAGCAGGATTTCTCGCACATGCGGGTGGCGGTGATTGGCGCAGACGTGAAAAAGAAACTGTTCTCCGGTCAGAATGCGATCGGTGAGACGGTAAGGATTGATGGGATTTCTTTTCGCGTGGTGGGGATCATTAAAAAGATGTTGTCCAATGGCGAAGACAACATGAACGCCATGGTCTATATCCCGTACAGCACGATGTCCGGCTTGAAGGACACATATCATCTTGACGCCATTGTTTTAGGCTATGAAGGGGAGCACGAGAAGGTGACCAAGGCAGTACGCGATTCGATGGCCTTTCACCACAACTTCGATCCCAAAGATGAGCGGGCGGTGTTTGTTTTCGACAGCGTGAAAGGGTTCGGCGAGCTGCACATCATCACCGTGGGGATCAAGGTCCTTCTGGGATTCATCGGGATGCTGACGCTGGGGATCGGCGGCGTGGGCCTGATGAACATCATGCTGGTTTCAGTGACGCAACGAACCCGTGAGATCGGGGTGGAGAAGGCCCTGGGGGCGCGGCGCTGGCACATTCTGCTGCAATTTCTGGCCGAGGCTTTCGCGATCACCGCAATTGGAGGAATGCTGGGAGTGGCGCTGGCCTACCTGGTTTCATGGGCGGTGGGCTCGTTACCCTTGTGGAGCGCCTTCGTTGACGATGCCAGCGAAGGCGACATTCATTTGAGCATCGACAGCGCCATCCTGATATGGTCCACGGCAATTTTAAGTTTCGTGGGTATCGTCAGTGGGATGTTGCCGGCAATTAAGGCGGCGAGGCTTGATCCGATCGAGGCGCTGCGGTACGAGTAAATGTTCAATAATGATATTTCGCTTGCAGGAAATCGATGCGGGTGCCGCTCACGCGGTAAACCAAGCGATGCTCTTGGGTCAGGCGGCGTGACCAGCAGCCCGCTAGCACGTATTTGAGCGGCTCGGACCTGCCGATTCCCGTAAATGGGCCGCGCATCACGGCTTCGACCAGTTCGAGGACACGCAACGCCACTGGTCTGTCGGTTTCGATCCATTCGCGAAGGTCTTCGCGAAACTGAGGCAAGAATACAGCCGCGTACTTAACCGGAGGTGGCAAGCCCCATCTTCCGGCGCAGGTGATTGAGAGACCCAGGCTTGTCCGTTTTTCGATCTGCACGCCGTAAAGCCTTGAACAGGCGCTCAGCGTTCCGAGGCGACCGGAGCAAATGCGCCGTCTCCAACAAGCTCGAGAGCTCGTCCGCTGATATCATCGCTATCCGCTGACTGCCTTTTCTACGCACCATCACGACCTCGCGGTCCTTCACGATGCGATCCATGGTGGCAGCCAGATTCTGCCGCAGACTGGTGTAGGTGGTTTCTACCATGGGGAAATCGTACATCTTTCCTGTACTTTATTTCAATTACCCGGACGGGGACCGTCCGGGCCTACATGGTCATTTCCCAGTGCGGCTATTGCTTGGCTTTGAGATCTTCCCGTTTTTTGGCGACCTCCAATGGACGGACGGGTTCGGTCATGCGTGCGGGGTCGAGAATCTCCTTGATCTCCTGCTCGCTTAGCAGCTTCTTCTCGCGCGCGATTTCGATGATGGAGCGTCCACTAGCGACAGCCTCTTTGGCAATGTCAGCGGCCTTCGCGTAGCCGATGTACGGATTGAGCGCCGTGGCCAGTGAAACCGTCGCCTGCACGTAGAAGTTGCAACGCTTATCATTGGCGGTAATTCCGGCAATGCATTTGTCCGTAAATTGGCGCAGCATGTTGGTCAGGATGGTGATGGATTGAAGAACGCTGTAAGCCATGGTGGGCATCATGACGTTGAGTTCCAGCTGCCCGGCCTGCACTGCCATGCCGACAGCGGCGTCATTGCCCACAACTTGAAATGCAACCATGGCGGCCAGCTCGGGAATCACGGGGTTGATTTTTCCCGGCATGATGGAGGACCCCGGCTGCAAGGCGGGTAGGTTGATCTCGGCAAATCCGGTGTTTGGGCCGGAAGACAGCAGTCGCAAATCATTTGAGATGCGAATAATTTCGAGACTTAGGTTTCGCAGCGCCGAAGAAACCGAAGCCATCGCCAGGTTAGACTGCATGGCATAGCGCATGTCGTCCGCCGGAACAAGTTTCTGTCCGGAGATACGCCCCAGATGGGCCAGGGCTTTTTCGCGGTAGTCAGGATGAGTGTTAATGCCGGTACCGACGGCTGAACCTCCGAGGCCAAGTTCCCGTAGCAGCTCTGCACCTGCCCTGACTGCCTCCTCAGCCCGCCGCATGGCGCCTGCATAAGCGGTGAATTCCTGGCCCAGGCGCATGGGCACCGCGTCTTGCATGTGTGTGCGGCCCGATTTCAAAATTTCGTGGAACTCCTTCCCCTTTTTCTCGAGGGTGGAAACCAGCGAATCGAGAACGGGATATAGCTTTTCCAGTTCGAGCAGTGCGGCCAGCCGCATGCCGGTAGGGAAGACGTCATTGGTGCTCTGACCATAGTTCACATGATCGTTGGGATGAACCTGGGAATAGTCACCGAGCGTGCCGCCAAGAATTTCAACCGCGCGGTTGGCGATAACCTCGTTGGTATTCATGTGGAAGCTGACGCCGGCGCCGGCCTGGAATACGTCTACGACAAATTCTTTGTCCCACTTGCCCTGCTGCACCTCTCTGGCGGCCTGAATGATGGAATGTGCGACCTTCTCATCCAGGAGGCCAAGTTCGCGATTGGCCTCGGCGGCGGCTTCTTTCACCATGCCAAAGGCGCGAATCAGCGTCAGGTGGGCGCGCATTCCGGATATGGGATAATTCTCGACCGCGCGGGCCGTCTGAATGCCGTAATACACGTTCGCGGGAATTTCCTTGGTACCGAGCGAGTCTTTTTCTCGGCGCGTGGCACCGGAATCAGCAGCGGGCATGGTAGCTCCAGGGGGAACCGGAGATTATAGCAATCTGAAAGCAGCCGCCGCGCGATCCGAGGACGGCCCGCACCGTTGTCGGGCGACAGCGCGTGCTAGAATCGAAATCCTCCAAGCTTGCGACCTCCCATGACGGCGCCTTTGCCCACCAAGCAGATTCCAGACACTCTGCCCAACCCGCAACTGGAGTCGCCTCCGGATATGCAGGCGGATGTGATCGTGATTGGCGCTGGCCCGACCGGGTTGGCGTGCGCAATTGAAACTCAGAAGGCGGGATTCAAGGCCATCACCCTCGACAAGGGCTGCCTGGTAAATTCCATCTTCAACTATCCGGCCAACATGGTCTTTTTCACTACTCCGGAGCTGCTGGAGATTGGCGATATTCCATTCCCCACGGCCAATGCCAAACCGAATCGCCTGGAAGCGCTGGAATATTATCGAAAAGTTGCGGAACACTACCGGCTGGATCTGCGGCAATATCAGAGAGTGGAGACGGTCACGGGGAAGGACAATAATTTCCATGTGACCACTTGCGACCGGCTGGGAAAGGTATATGACTACGGCTGCCGCAAAGTGATTGTTTCGACCGGATATTACGATCGCGCCAACCTGATGCAGATTCCGGGGGAGGACCTGCCCAAAGTTTTTCATTACTATCGCGAACCCCACCCTTACTTTGACAACGATGTGCTGATCGTCGGAGGAAAGAACTCGGCCGCCATCTCAGCCCTGGACCTATGGCGGCATGGGGCGCGGGTGACGCTGGTGCACCGTGGGCCAAAGATGCACTCGCATGTAAAGTACTGGATCCTGCCCGATATCGAGAATCGGATTCAGAACGGCGACATTGCCGCTTATTTCAACAGTGAAGTCCGAGAGATCGCACCCGACCACGCGGTGCTGCAAACCCCGAAAGGCAAAGTGACGATCAAAAATGATTTTGTTTTTGCACTGACGGGATACCATCCCGATTACGACTTTCTGACGGCCATGGGAATTGAGCTTTCCGCCGAGCAGTGCCGTCCGCTTTGTGATCCGGTGACGCTCGAGAGCAATGTGCCGGGGATCTATGTGGCGGGCGTCATTGTGGCGGGATCGCGCACCAACGAGATCTTCATCGAGAATGGCCGGTTCCACGGCCAGCAGATCGCCGCTCATCTGAAACAAAAATTCAGTGCCCAAGCCTGAGGTTTCACAGATGGGGGTTCCACTGCGACTGCCTGAGGAACTCCCGTCAGTGCGGGAAACGAAGTCAATTTGAATCGCGAAATTTATGGCAAGAAAATAAAACCCCCGGGATTTTGTCCCGGGGGGCAGAAGAGGGTTAGTAAGCTTAGGACAAGAAGCGCCGGCGAACTAGACCAGCGATGCCTACCAGGCCAGTTCCGAGAAGACCCAATGTGCCGGGCTCAGGAACCGTCGGTGGAGGTGGTGTGCCGCCGGTGGCGAAGCCGGTGGCGCTGCAACCGCCGGAGTTGTCAAGGACGCAAATGTGAACTCCCACGCCGGTAATCTGGCTCACAGTGGCGTTAAGAATTGTGAAACTCAGGGTTGTGGGGAACTGCTGTCCCGTTGTGAGCTTGGTCTTGAAGACGTAGTCGAATGTGAACGAGCCCAGGCTGCTGTTCGGTTGCAGTGTGGCGCTCATGCCGGTAATGCTGAAATTGGTCAAGGAGCTGCTAGTTAGTACCAGGCCCCCGGTGGTAGTAAAGGCAAGGAAGCCGCCCTGGCTCACCAGCGCGTACCCCGAGCTCATGGAAATAGTGACGTCAACATTGCTGCCACTCTGAGTTGTGGTCACCGTTCCCAGGGTGCCGGTAAGGCCGAGATTGTTAGCGGTTAAGCTAAAGCTGGTGGCCGAAGCCATAGGCCCCAAGGCCAGAGTAGCCACCAAAAGCAACAGAACCATGGAAAGTTTGAGACTAGTGGTTCGCACGGTTTCTAAATCCCCCTTCTGAATCGTTGAATCGCGTCCCGCGGTAACGCATTACTATTGGCACGACGGGTGCCACTCTCAGGCAGAAGTATTGCAAATTAAGTTGTTGATTTAAAACGACTCGAATTCAACAATCTCGATCATTGTTCAAACGCAGGCAGCTACACTGCAAATTCCTGCACATTATGTGTCGGTATAGTTAGGGGAAAGTCCGATTCTGTCGCCCGGAAGTCCTGGTATAAGGCGTGTCAGGAGCGGGCTAGACGCTCGATCTTGGCGGCCATAATGAAGTCGCTTTCGGTCAATCCATCGACCTTGTGAGTCCAGAGTGTGATTCCCGCCTTCCCCCAAGCCAGGAGGATATCAGGATGGTGACCCTGCTCCTCCGCCAATGCGCCGACTCGGTTCACAAAGTCCAGCGCCTGCTTGAAGTCGGGAAAGGTGAAAGTGCGGGCGACGTGATGCTCGTTCACAATCTCCCAATGCGCCCATTCGGGGAGCTGCTTATAGAGTTCTTCCAGTTCACTGCCCTTCAGCGGAGGAATTCCTCCGCGGCAGGGAACGCACGTTTTGGTTTCAAGAGACATATCGAGAGACGTAGTTCAGCGGCCCTGAACGTGTTAGAACGGTATATCTTCGTCGCTGATCGGGGATGAGGTCGCCGATGCCGGCTCGGGTTCAGTCGTGCGCTGGTCGAAGTTGTTGCCCGCAGCGGCACCGCGCGCGGATTCCCCACCCTCTCCGCGGCCGCTGAGCAGAACGATGTCGTGGCCAACAATCTCGGTCATGTAGCGCTTCTGGCTGGTTTGCTTGTCTTCCCAGGAGCGAGTCTGCAGCTTGCCTTCGATATAGACTTTACTGCCTTTTTTCAGGTACTCGCCCGCGATTTCGGCTAGCCGCTGCCACAGGACGACATTGTGCCATTCGGTGCGGTCCTGCCACTGGCCTTCCTTGTCCTTGAAGCGCTCGTTGGTTGCCATCGCGAGCTTGGCCACCGGCGTTCCGCTGGGCGTGTATTTGACCTCGGGATCCTTGCCGAGGTTGCCGATCAGAATAACTTTGTTGACGCTTTTAGGCATGGGAGCTCCTGGATTTCTGTGGAAAGCAAATATAACAGCTTTAGTTCTGTGCGAACCAGGAAACCACACCGGCAGTTTCGAATCGGGAAAGGTGAATTTACCGTCCGAAATGCAGGACCAAAGCCTCAGGCCTAAGCTTCGGCGTGGATGGCAAGAAATGTCATTTCGCCGGCGGGACTGCGCGTGCGCCGCTTCCATTCGGCAAACAACCCCGCATAGTTCTCGGTGATGTACTCGTTTGGGTTGACCCCGAGCTCGCTGGCGAGAGAGTCAATCCACTGGGGCGGACCTTCAATTTCGCCGAAGTTTCCTATGGGAGTTTCATCGATGACCACATGACCGTGGGAACCTTTCCATTCCGCGCGGAATTTTTCGTACCGGAAAGATGGCTCAAAGTGCAATGCCCGCAGGATGGCTTCCATGGTCTCGCCGTTCTGGACGCGGGTCTCGGTCTCGATTCGAGTCTTGTGAGGTCCGTCTTGCTGGGCGCCTTTGGCTTTGTGCGTGAGCACCCAGAGCTCGCCGTACTTGCGGATGCGCAGGACCTCTCCGCGACGCCGGAGGGGATGTCCGGGAAGATCGAAGAGGGTATTCATCTCATTGGTGCGCGGGGTGATCTGCTCAAGTCCAAGCTCCCGCAGGCGCATGATCAGGGAATCGAGATCAGAAATGCGGAACTTGATCTCGATCTCGTGGGAAGAAGACATGGTCAAGTATAACGGCTGAACGCGAGATGCGGAGTGGCGGAACCCGTATCGGGAATTGCTTTCTCGGCGGTCTCTGCGGGTACTCAGCGCCCTCGGCGGTTAAAAGCTTTCGTTTGTGCGCCGAAGATCCTAACCGCGGATATCGCAAAGATAACGCAGAGATCGCAGAGGGGACCTGGTAAAACGGCCCTCAGGTTCTTCGTCGCGGAAACGATTCGGAATGAGCAAGGGGAAGCCGCCATCAACTGAAGGTTGGCAGCTTTATCAGGTCGCTCTCCGGCACCGGTTCAAGCGGATGGCCGGCCTTACGCCACGCCGTAAGTCCTCCGGTGATGACAAAGGCGCGAAATCCTTGTTGCCGTAACAGCAGCGCCACCCGGGCGCTGGTCGCTTCGCGCGCTCATGTGCAATAAAGATAAATATCAGTGTCGCGGGGGAGAGCCGTGAGTTCTTCTGCTAAACGGTTAGGCTCCAGGCGCATGGACCCGGCGATGCGCGCGGCGCCGGCATCGTAGTAGCCATGACTGCGAACGTCGGCGAGAATGACGTCTTTGTGTTCGGCGGAAGCGATGCGGCGAGCGAGTTCTCCGACTTCGATTCGAGGAACGACCCCCGAGATCCGGTGGCGGCGGTACTGCACCACGCGATACACGCCATAGACGACTAGGGCGGCAATCAGCACTTCCGCCATCACGTGGCCCGCGCTCTGCAGGCCACGGGTAAGCCGGGCAACGAAGTCGCGAAAAAGATATCCCAGCCCTCCATAAGCCAGGATGTAAAGGCATCCGCCGATGAAATCCAACCCCAGAAACTGCTCGAACTTCATTTTCATGCTGCCTGCCAGGGGAGGAGCCATGGTATTAACACCGGGAATGAATTTGGCAAAGAGCAGGGTGATGCGGCCGCGTTTGTAAAAAGATTCAGCCGACCGCAGGATGCATGTTTCAGGATTCATGGAAAGGCCGCAAAGAAAGCCCAGCAGTCCCCATCCGGTGTGACGGCCAACCAGAAAAAGCATTACATCGCCAAGCAGCATGGCGACAACGGCGATGGCGAACGCAGCCGGAGCGCTGAGCAACTGGGCCGCAGCCCCAGCGCCGGCCGCAATCAAAGCCAGCGCGGCGGGAGCGGGCAGCCCCGCAGCCTCAGCGAAAACCACCACAAAGATGAGCAGATATCCATGATGTGAGATCGCCGCGAGAAGATTGTTCATAGCCTTCAGTATAAGTAAAAAAGGCGGCCGAAGCCGCCCACGGTACTTGGTTGGTTGCGAAAACTACATGGCGCTTTTTTCTTTGGGCGCCTTTAGCATCTTTACCTTCATCACGTGGATGCTGTTTTTGTCGGCGTACACGTGCGCGCTGACCTGGACGTGATGCCCGTCGTGTTCCTTCAACGTTTCCGGATTCATGACGTCCCAGCTCTTCTGGTCGGCATCGGAGATGAAGGTGATTTTGTCGCCGTCCGCCTTGACCGTGCCCTTCAATGACTTCAAGGGAGCGGCTGCGGCCTTGCCCATGTCATCGCCCTTGGCCATGGTGTCCTGGGCCACTGCGACAACGCTACATGCCACGCAAACTGCTAATGTGAGTACCAACAGCTTCTTCATGGTGCGCAATCTCCTTAGGGTTTAAATTGCCCCCGAGAATTAAACTCCTATATGCAATTACGAATCAAGTCGAGCTTTGGATTGGCAGCACCTGCAATGCAGGCGGATTCATTGGCGCGACTGGCGGGGCATCAGCCCCACAATCATCGAATGCAAAATCATTGAATGGAAGACAGGGACCGCTGATGTCTCCACCGGATTGCCAGCGCGACCCGTGCCAGGAACAGTGTCCCGACGAGGGCCGCGAGGGACTGGTCTGGTTTGTACATGATGGACAGCTCAAGTCGAACTTAGCTTGGTTCCGGCAACTTCCTGAAGCGGTTTCCGTGGCCTGCACGCATTGTGCCCGACAAGCTTCCAGATGCTGCTTCATCCACTTATGTGATGAGACCATTTGGAGCGGGGCATCCTCGTCCCGGCCTGGACGGTGGGGCATCCGCCCCTACATGGCCGAGCCATGGCATTGAATAAGACCGTTTCTCTGGCGCGATTCCCAACTCGATGCAGCAAGGGACTGTGGTCATCGCGCGGTTTCCGGTTGCTGACGCCTCGAACTGTCTGGCGGCGGCGACCGGCGCCTAAGCTGGTTTGAGAGACTTGCCGCATTCCAGGCAACACGTCTTGTGACTTGAGGTAATCAACCCGCAGAACGGGCACATCCTTTGCGATCTTAAGTCCCGATTCTCGGGATTGAACGTCACCAGCGGAGTGGCCATCGAGCCTGAGATAGAGGTGAGTCTCTTACCCAAGCGATTGCGCCAGCGGCGAAAATTGAATTCCATGGATCTACCGAGGTTCTTTCTCCCGCTGGCGGGTGCTTCCTGCGATCAGGGCTGCTAGATGGTTTAAAGAATCGGGTCGCACCTGGAATCTCCGCGACTTCAGGATGACAGACTTCCCGGAACGATTCTGTGCTGGATTGCTCACATTCCAGCGGGGCTCCTCTCATTATGGACGATGAGGGACAAGTGAGCAATTCAGACGAGCTATGGTTGACTGCTTAGGCGGATTCGCATGTGGATAAGGCTCGCGTGCGGGTGAGACCATGTGGGGCCGGACGCCCCGTCCGGCCTGGGCGGGATGAGGACACGCGCCGCGGCATGGCATGAGGATGAGGCCATGGCAAGTGCATAAAACCACAAAAACATGGCCCGGCTCTGGTTTCAGAACTCCGGAACTTGCAGGTGTGGCATAGGGCGGCCGGCAAAGAGATGCTGACACGGTTTAGCGAGCCAACGCGCCCAGCGAGCGGACCGGGAAACCCTGGCACTGTCGGTGGCGATTCCCGTATCTGCATACATCTGGCGATAAATTTTCGAGATCAATATAAACGCCAGGCGCGCGCGCAAGGATTTGATGAAGCGGGACCGTACCCAAATTGATTTCAGGCCGTAGAAGGTGTCCCACACAGATTGCGTATTGCTCCGAATTTCCTCCGCTGACATGGTGGGATGAGGCCAATACAGCTTGGGGCGAAGCGCTTGCGGGATCAGCCATCGCCGGGTAATGGGAATACCGGCGATCTCGATCGGCGAGGCTTCCATCTGTTTTTCCCAGCGCATAAAGTCGACCGTTCCGGGATAGGGTGTGAGAGTTACAAACTGGGCGAAGGCGATTTCAGCCTGGGCCGCGGCGCTGGCGGTAGCATCGAAGGTTGCGGGCCGGTCGCTGGGCAGGCCAAATATGAACGAGCCGAGGACGTACACTCCATGTCGCCGGAAGGTTTTCAAGCGATCAACGAGAGCCTGTCCGGCTAAGTTGAAGTCCTTGTAAACGTCCTTCAAGCCCTCCGGAGTGACAGATTCTACGCCTACCAGAGCGCCCTTGATGTGAGCCTTGCTCATGGCATCGAGGAATTCCGGATCCTCCGCGGCTTCCATCGTAATCTGGGTGAAGAAAATCGTATCCGGGGGGAGCTGCGCCAGGCGTTTCATCAGGGCGAAGCGTTCGGCGCGCATTTCGGTGAGCTGTTGCACGCGGACGAGATTGTTCTGTTCTCTCGCCAGACGCAGGTCAGTAACGGTGACTGGATAGAAATTGTCGTCGGCCAGCGCGATAAAACGAAAACCGAGGCGGCGCAGCTGCACAATCTCTTCGATCACAACGTCGGAGGAACGCTGGCGAGGGCGCTGTCCATCGGTCCGCCAGACCGAACAGAAGGAACAATGCTTGGGGCAGCCACGCACGGTCTGAACCGACGCCCACATGTAGCTTTTGCGCGGAACCAAATCCCAGCGAGCGGGCACGAACTCAGAGGCCTCGATGCGACCGCCGTCATAGACCGGCAGAGGGGTTCCACGGCTGCAATCCGCGAGCACCCTCGACCACGCTACATCGCCATCTCCCTTTACCACTGCATGAGCGCCGCCAAGCTCGCGGGCTTCGTTGGGGTAGAGGGTGGCATGGATTCCTCCGAACACCACATAGGCGCCGCGCTCGCGCGCGATGGTTCCAATCTTGTAGCCGCGGAGAGCATTGGCGGTGTGAATTCCCACGCCGACGATATCGCCGGGCTGGATGGACTCGGGGTCCATGGGCTCCAGGGTTTCGTCCACCAGTGAGGGATCGCCAAAGCTCTTAGGAGTTGCCGCAGCCAGCACATACAACCAGCGCGGGGTGATAACCGCAGTTCCGAAAGAAACGTCGCTGGGATTGATGAGGTGAACGCGCATACAGCTTTACCCTCCTTGGGGCGACTGGCGAGGGATGACGGCATCTCCGAGGAGACGCTTTTCGATCAAACCTGAAGTATCTCTCGAACCCGCACTACACAACGCATGATTCTTACGTTCGTGCACAATCGGGGTCCGGTCAAAAGTGAACATTTCTAAAAGGCCTGCGCAGGTATCATACACACGGCGGACACCGCGCGCGGTATCATACACACTCAGGATGATAAAGATTCGGGTCCAAGTTGCCTTATTTAGCGTGCTCATCGTGTGCGCGGGCTTGCGGTCCGCGGCGGCGCAATCGTCCGGCATCCCTGCGGGCGGAGCGCTCGCTCAACTGACATCAGAGCAGGTGGTCGATAACCTGGTTCGGCGAAATCTGGCACGCGCCCAGGAACTGGCCGCCTACTGCTCAACACGAACTTATCGCCTGGAGTACCACGGCTTCCTGAGCTCCAAAACTGCGGAGATGGTTGTAGATGTGACCTACAAATCTCCAGCAACCAAGGAATTTACTATCCGCTCTGAAACCGGATCCAAGTTGCTGATTGAGCGGGTATTTAAGAAAATGCTGCAGAGCGAAAAAGAGGCGCTTACCGAGGAGAACCCCAAGGGCATTATCCTGAATCGTGACAATTACAAATTCACGCCGGCCGGATATGAGAGCACTCCCATGGGAGGCCGGTACATTTTTTCGGTCGAACCGCGGACCAGGAATAAATTTCTTTATCGGGGGCGCATCTGGGTGGATGCGCAGGAGTTTGCGGTGGTGCGCATGGAAGGAGAGCCCGGCAAGAATCCCTCCTTCTGGACAAAAGACACGAAGATTGAACAGACTTACGCCAAGGTGGGAGCTTTCTGGTTCCCCTCATTGAATCGCAGCACAACCAGTATTCGCCTCGGCGGACGCGCCATTCTCACCATCGACTACAAGGATTACCAGCCTACTGCTTTTCGCCGCCCGAATAAATCAAATAGCACAGTCGCAGGCGTGCATTGAGTCATTGCGTCGCAGCGAGACTGCGCGAATCCTATTGGCAAATCCTTGTTGATATTCATGGCTCGCCAGGTAGGTTCCAGTCACATAGCCGATGGTTGCGCCCACCAGAACGTCGGAGGCGAAATGCTTTTTCCCTCCGAGCCGGGTGAGGCTGACTCCCGTAGCTAAACCGTAAGCACCCCATTTGACCCAGAATTTGTGAGGATAACGGTGCGCAATCACGCTGGCGAAGGCAAAGCTGGTGGCGGCGTGACCTGAGGGAAACGACTTGCCACCTTCCCAGAATTCACCGTGGGAGTTGGTACCATAGGCATACTGGCGGTTGAATGCCACTTTTCCGGCCAGGGTGATCAGGTTGGCGGCGCCCATGGCTTCGAACGCCGTGAAACCGGTATGTGCCGCATAGGAGGAGCGGTGCCCCCAGCAACCTGCCAGGTACATTACTCCCGCCGTGCCAAGTTCCATGCCCAGGCCAATGTTCGATCCCCGCGCTGCGTCCCGCGTGAACAAAGGCGACTGAACCTGGTGACTGATGTAGTCATCGCTGGTTACGATCAGCAGTCCGGTGGCAGCGGCAACGGGCAACTCCCATGCGAGGTTCTTTGGACGGATGGCTTTGCGGGGTGCAGCCATAAGGCCATGGCCGAATGTGGATACATCATGCGGCAGTTGGCCGGCAACTTGCCAGCATCCACCATCGCGCGCAGCTGCGCTCTCTTGCCCGGCACAAGTCAGGGCGGTGCAGCACGTCAACAGAAGCAGCAGCCGGTGAACGTTAAGCAATTGCGCATAATTACGTCCCATCATGTTATGGTTTTCCTTTTTCCTTCAGCAGTCGTGATGCGTGTGCTTTCGCCTCGCGAGCCTGCTTATCTTCGCGGCCAGTCAAATCCAGCCCGAACAAAGGATGTCGGTAGGTTCCGGTGATTTTCACCGGCATTTCATAGTCAGCGCTTTTTTTCTTAAAAAAAGGGTTCAGCACTTTCAACATTGCGCTCTTTATCCCCTCGGTGCTGTTAGAAGGTCGGGAATCGGTTTTCAGTGTCCCGTGCAGATCAATTTTTTCGCTGATCAGGTTGTAAGTTCCCTGCATCCTCGCCAAGGCGCCGGGAACACTGAATGACAGATTAGAAAATCTGGCCGTGCCATTTTTTAGAAGGACGTGTCCCTTTAAGTCGGAGAGCACGGTCTCGGGATCGTCTTTATCTGCGTCTGTATCTTTGTTTTTATCGTCTTTATTCTTGTTTCTGTCCCTGTCCTTGTCGTCTCTATCATTCTTGTGCGGGTTTTCATCGCTCACGGCGCCGTGGCTGAGGCGGTTGACTCCTTGCTGAGTGTCGGATTTTGTAAAGGCGCCGGCGTCGATTCCGAAATCCCCCTGCAATTCAACTTTTTGGAGAAAAGACTTGCCGGCGGGCGGAATGGCGAGTTTGGCGTGGAAGTTGAGAATTCCAGACATGGGTGCCCGTTGCGACCGCGCGAATAGCAGCAGGACGTCCTGGATGCGGGCATCTCTGGCGGCGATCTCAATCGAGGCAGTTTTGCCGGGTTGCTCGCCGGCGCCCGCGACGCTGCCATCGGCCCATACCGCCGTTTTCAAAAAAGTTGCGGACACCTTCTGCAGCAACAAGTCACCGTTTTCGCCATTCACCACCGCATGAAACTGAGTTCGCAACTGCACCTGATGGGAGCTGGAAGTGACCGTGAAGTGTGGAATGTCAGTCGAACCCTGCACCTCAATGCGATCAAGCATGCCTGAGAATTTGCCCGAAGAAGAAAGCAGCCCGGCGATACCGCCGAAGACGCCCAAGTCTGCCTGTTCAAACCAGTACTCACCTGAAACTACAGTTTGGCCCACGTGGTCGGCATTCCACGGGCCAAATTTGCCTGCCGTGGTGATTTCTCCGGGTGGCTCCGGGTTTGAAAGCCTGGCCTGAAACGATGCCGGGCCGCGGCTGCCGATGTTGCTGAGTGTGAAATTGTGAAAGGAAAACTTCAACGGTTGCTCGCCTTGATCGCGTAAGACCTCAAGCAGGGCTCCGTCGGCAATCAAGTCGTCAATCACAAAGGATGATCTCTTCGGCGTTGTAAACTGCTCCCCCGAACCGCGCCGAGGTATCACGATGCGCATTCCGCCGGCCCGAATCCGCTTGAGATGTCGGGTGAACAGGCCGAAGAAGCTGCCCTCGATTTGCAGTTTCTGAATGACAATCAAGGGTGGCGAATCGGCGTTGGGATCGTGCTGAAACGTGACTTGTTCGAGAACGCAGCCCGGCCGGGGGAAGTATGTGCTATGGAACGCGACAGCATCCACTCTGCTCTCGCTGGCCTCCCGCAGATCCTTTAGGACCGCCTCGCGCCTGAAGGGCCAGCGCCAGACGAGGAAAACCAGGACCGCAAGAAAAACGGCGACCAGCGCCAAACCGGCAGGCAGGAGCCATTTCCGCGCTTTTGGCAACGACATTGGAACCCTGACCTGCTGCATTTTCGGCGGTGACTAGGGAGCGTTGGAGGCGGGAAATTGCGCCGGGGTTGCAAGATCACACGCGAGGGTCATGGGGGACTTGTTACGGCGCGCACTTGTCGCTAACTAATATTGCCGCCGACCGCGGGAGGGAAGCCGCGTCCGTAGTATGTCGCCGTTTCCCTGGACTCTCCGGCCAATGGCGTCGCCTTGCCCAATACCGCACGCTTTCAGGGCTGAATGCTGACCCATGCAAATCAGGCCATATCCAAGCTCAAATTTGGTAATGAACACAGTCGCCAGAGCTGGATATACCCAATTCATTCCGCTAATTTGCGGATTTCCCCTATTGTCCACCCTCATTGCAAATGTCATAAATTATGTTATGGCTGAGAAACGGAGTGTCACAAAAATCGCGCCTGAAAACATCCGGCTTCGCTTGGAAGCCCGAGAAGGTTATGCGGCGAAGGAGTACCGGATCCAGCATGGGAACATTGAGGTCCGTACTTTGCACATTCACTGCAGGCACAATCCGTGCGAGGATCGCTGGCAGCAGCTCACTCCCGAGCAGGTGAGTGCCGAGGTCGAACGCAACAGTGCTATCGCCCAGTGGGCGGAACGCCGCCTCGGATGGAGCCACTTGCTCCAAGCTTGCATGGGCCAGGAGCTATGCGAGTGGAGAGATACGGCAGCAAGCGCGCACCAGTCCGGCTCGGCGGCTTGAGTCTGTTTAGGAAACCCCCGGCAGGCCCAGCTGCTCGAGGTGCAGGAGCATGTCGCGGGACCGGAGTAGACTCGAAACGCCCCTGCCCTGCTCCAGTTCGTGCGGTCCATAACCGCCCGACAGAAAGCCTACGCCGAGAGCCCCCTTGCGTCCGGCGGCGACCCAAACACTATCGCTAACTACGAGGCAATCGCTCATTGCTACTTGCAATGTTTGCGCCGCAGCTACGAAGATGTCCGGAGCTGGCTTTGCATTCTTCACGTCGTCGCCGGTCAGAACCGGAGTTCCGGAAGGGATTTTAAGTTTTTTTAGGAGAAGTGAGGTCTGACTGCGAGTGCCGGTGGTCGCAATGGCGATTGGAACTTTCGAACGATGAAGATGCCGCAGCAGGTCATTGGCTCCCGGGAGCGGCTGCAAGGCCCGAATCGCGCGGGCGAACCTCGCGTCATGGCCATTTTCCAGCCCATCAAGGTGGTTTGGGTGTCTAACCGGTGCTGTCTCGCGCAGCAGTTCCCGCACAAATGATTTTCCGCTCATTCCGATACGGCGATGAATCTTCCACGCTGGAATGACGATTCCAGTGTGTCTCAGGGTCGCGTGCCAAGCCCGGACATGCTCGTAAACGCTGTCGATCAGCGTTCCGTCCAGATCAAAAAGTACGGCCGGCAATTTATCATTGTCCGTGGCCATGCGTTGTATTCCCTCGTTCCACAAGTTAGGATGCCGACGCTGCGGGGACGTTTGCCGCCCGGCATTGCGGGATGATGCAGCGACGTGACAGATTGAACACATTAGGGGCGAGTACCCACCCGCCCTGCCCGGACGGGACGTGCGGGCCTGTAGGGTCGCAGCGACTCATCTCATCCATCTCCACATCGAACGGATCTAAACCGCGACCCGCCTTTTCGGGAACGACGTAACGTTCTTTGCCCTGCAGTTGGAGCGGTCAATCCCGCTTTCTCCGCGGCTTTCAAGCGAGGGAGAGTGCCGGGGCAGATTGCTCTTATACTACAAAGCCCCGCTGGCTCGAATTTGAAGCTCTAGTAGGAAGCGGAATGGTAGCCATCAGTACAGTACCCGCCTTACTTGAATGAACCAGCAACTCTCCACCCACATCAGTGAGACGTTCTCGCATTCCCGCAATGCCGATTCCCGCAGAAAAACCACCCCGCGGGTGCCAGTCGAGCCGGGTGGGATAGAATGCGCGAAAGCCCTGTACACGACCGATCTGCGCAACACGACAGGAAGTAACTCCATTGGATCGAATGCGACTCCCATCTGAAGCCAACAAGAAGTGGCGTTGCTCACTCCTCTTAGGGATAACGGTTGCGCTCGCAGGCCTGCCGGGCGCGTTGCAGGGTCAAGCCCCTCCCCGGCGGTCTGCGCCGCCGGTCAAGATCGAGGGCACGGTCAGGAATGCTGCCGGCGAACCGGTGGCAGGCGCGTCTGTATTTCTTCTGGATCCAGGACCGTCAATTTCCCGCCAGGCGAAAACCGCATCCGACGGGAGCTTCGCCTTGTCCGCCGACCACGTGGGCAATTACAGCCTACGAGCCGAGAAGGCCGGATTCAATCCTTCTGTTGTGGAACGGGTAGGGTTGGCGGCAGGTGAAAATAGGCGGGTCGAGTTGGTCCTGCAAGCTGTCCAGAGTAAGCCGCAAGATAAATTTTCGACTGCTCATCCCGCTGCTCATAAAGAAAAAGAAATTGAGTTCGAAGACAGCCCGAACTTCACCGTAGCGGGCATCACGGATTCGACCGGCGCTGGCGGTCACGGAGCAGACACCAGCTTACGGACCAGCGAATCGCTGGCGCGAGAAACGGTGGCCCTGAAGTCCGGAGAGTCGAAGGAAGCCGGGCCCAAGGACCACGGCAACGCGTATGATGTGGCGCTGGCGTACAAAGCGCGCGGCGAACTGACGCGGGCGCGCGACCAAGCCCGCAAGATACTGGCAAACGAAAATAGCGCGGACGTGCATCGCCTGTTAGGGGATATTGACGAGGAACTTAACAACCCACTCGATGCTGTCCGCGAATATGAGCAGGCGGCGCGGCTCGACCCGAGTGAGCAGAATGAATTCGGCTGGGGTACGGAACTGCTCCTGCACCGTGCCGTGCAGCCGGCGGTGGAAGTTTTTTCGAAGGGAGCGGCCGCGCATCCGGATTCCGCGAGAATGCTGGCGGGGCTGGGAGCGGCCCTCTACGCCAGTGGCTCCTATGACGAAGCGGCGCGCAGGTTATGCAGCGCCGCCGACCTAAGACCGGCAGATTCCACAGCTTATATTTTCCTGGGCAAGATGCAGAAAGCCGCTCCATCGCCGCTGCCGTGCGCGGAGCCGAAGTTGGCGCGGTTTGCACACGATCAGCCTGGAAATGCGCTGGCCAATTATTATTACGCCGTGGCTGTTTCGCGGCGGCCGAGCGGAGCGGAAAACGCAGCCGAGCCGCAGTTGATCGAGTCGCTGCTGCAAAAAGCTGTGACGATCGATCCGCAATTCGCGGAAGCCTACCTAGAGCTTGGGATACTGGATTCCGCCCGGAGCAATTTCACGCAGGCCATGAGTGCTTATAAGAAAGCAACGGAAGCAAACCCGCAGCTCGCCGAAGCTCATTATCGCCTGGGCCGGGCCTACAAACAAGGGGGCGACGAGGGGAAGGCGCAACAGGAGTTCGATATTTACCGCCGTCTCGAAAAAACCGAAGCGGCGGAGATCGAGCGACGGCGGCGCGAGCTGCGGCAGTTCATGATTGTCCTGAAGGAGCAACCGGCAGCTTCGCAATAAGTATCTGATACACTCCACAATTTCAGCGCGCGCTGTTTTTCAATTGACGCATGCGGTTATCATTCGCGCGCCGGCCAAGTGGAAAAGAGGAATCTTATGAGGGCATCGGGAAAAGTACTGCTATTGATCTCGCCGGCGCTGTTTGCGGCGACTTTGGCGGCGCAATCCAGCTACGATCTGCGCTCGCCCGACGGTCGAATCGAAATCAGGGTTCGAACCGCGGGAGAGATTCGCTATGACGTGCTGCTCAATGACCGGGCGCTGCTCCAGGATTGCACGCTTTGGCTCGACGTAGAGCATAAGCGGATGGGCGTGCAACCGAAAGTCGTTGACGCGAAACCGAGCAGTCACGATGAAATTGTGGAGCCGGTAGTCCGCCAGAAGTTTGCCAGGATTCGCGACAATTACAATGAGCTGCGGGTTAGCTTCGATGGAGGCTATGCGGTGGTCTTTCGCGCCTACAACGAAGGCGCTGCCTACCGATTCGAGACCGCCCTCCCACAGAAGATAAAAGTGTACGGGGAAGAGGCGAGGTTCAATTTCCCCAGCAACTTTGTGGTTTATTACCCGCAGGAGGACAGTCTTTTCTCTCACAACGAACGCAAATATCTGCCGCAACATTTAAGCGAGATCGCTCCGCCGTTCCTTGCGAGCCTGCCGGCGGTCGTGGATGTGGAGAATGGCGCCAAGCTTGCGATTGCAGAGTCGGATGTGGACGACTATCCCGGGCTTTTCCTGCGCGGCACGGGCGGGAACGGCCTGGCGGCAACGTTCCCGCCCTATCCTTTGAAGGAAAGTTTGACGGGAGATCGCGATTACAGAGTAGTAGATAGCGCCGATTACATCGCGGATACCGCGGGCACACGTACCTTCCCCTGGCGGGTCATGGGAATCGTGGAGAAAGATGGCGGCCTGCTTACGAATGAAATCGTGTATCTGCTGGAAAAACCTTCGCAGTTGCAGGACACATCCTGGATCAAGCCCGGCAAAGTGGCCTGGGACTGGTGGAATGACTGGAATATCTATGGGGTGGATTTCCATGCCGGAATAAACACGAAAACCTACAAGTACTATGTTGACTTCGCCGCGAAGTACGGCTTGCCTTACATCATCCTCGACGAAGGCTGGTACAAGCTCGGCAACGTCCTAGAGGTTGTCCCCGAGATCAACCTGGAGGAGTTGACGGCCTATGCCCGGCAAAAGAATGTGGGAGTCATTCTTTGGGTGGTATGGAAGACGCTTGACGATCAGCTGATTCCCGCCCTCGATCAGTTTGAGAAGTGGGGAATCAAGGGGATCAAGGTTGATTTCATGCAGCGCAACGATCAACTCTTGATTAACTACTATTACAAAGTGTCCCGCGAAGCTGGCAAACGCAAGATGCTGGTGGATTTTCACGGCGCGCAGAAACCTGCGAGCATGACCCGCACCTGGCCGAATCTTATCAACACGGAGGGTGTTCGCGGCATGGAGTGGAGCAAGTGGAGCGCGGAATCAGAACCCGAACACAATGTCACGCTGCCCTTTACGCGAATGTTCCTGGGGCCGATGGACTACACCCCTGGCGCCATGCGGAACGCGACAAAAACAACTTTTGCTCCGATTAACCATCAGCCCATGGCAATGGGCACGCGCTGCCATCAGCTGGCAATGTATGTGGTATATGACGCGCCACTGCAGATGCTGTCAGACAGCCCATCCAATTACATGCGCGAGGCGGAGGTAATGGATTTCCTGAAGCCGGTTCCGACAGAATGGGATGACACCAAAGTCCTGGATGCCCGTATCGCGGATTATGTTCTGATAGCGAGAAGAAATGGGCGAGATTGGTACGTGGGGGCAATGACCGATTGGACGGCGCGTGATCTCGAAGTTGACTTTTCATTCCTGCCGGAAGGGCATTTTACCCTCGAGGCGTATGAGGACGGCTTGAATGCCGATCGTTACGCCAGCGAGTACAAGAAGACAACCACCCAGGTTAGCAGGGCCACGAAGCTGAAAATCCATCTCGCTCCCGGTGGCGGGTGGGCGGCGAGAATTCACCCGTAAGCGGCTAGGAAAAATCGCTACGAAGGTTTCTGCACCAGTGCGCGGACCGAGCCGGTGGAGATTCCTCCATCCACAAGCAAGGTCTGGCCGGTGACATAGCGGCTGGATTCTGCCGCCAGGAAAATGACCGCTGCATCCAGGTCGTGCGGCTGACCGGGCCGTTTGAGGGGAATGCGGTCGCTGAGATACTCGACCCATTCTTTGTTCTCGTACAGAACTTTATTCTGCTCGGTCCGAAACCATCCCGGTGCGAGGCAGTTAACGGTGATTCCGTGCTTGCCCCAGTCATCCGCCAGACTCATGGTGAGTTGTCGAATTCCGCCGCGACTCGCGCCATAGGGGCCGAGGCCTGCATACCCAGCCACACTGGTCACTGACCCGATGTTAATGATGCGTCCGTAGCCGCGGGGAACCATACGGCGCGCCACCGCCTGAGCGACAAAAAAACTTCCCCGCAGGTTGGTGTCGAGAATCAGGTTCCAGTCCTCCCAGGTAACATCCAGCGCAGGCTTGCGGACGTTGCAGCCGGCATTGTTGACCAGGATGTCGAGTTGCCCGAAGGCCTTTTCCGCCTCCGCCACCATGCCTTCGATGCTCTCCTGGTTTCGAACATCCAGCGCCAGCGAGATGGCGCGGCGGCCGAGAGCTTTCATCTCCGCTTCGAATGGCAATACGTGATCGCGATTGCGGCTGGTGAGCACCAGATCGGCGCCGGATTTGGCCAGCGCGCGCGCGAAATATTGGCCCAATCCCCGGCTGGCGCCGGTGACAATCGCTACGCGGCCGCTGAGGTCGAAAAGCTCGTTCACGAAATTGTTCCGGGCGCGAGGACCACTTTCATCAGGTTAGGTTCGCGGGCATGGAGCCGCTCAAACCATTGCGGCCCCTCGTGCAGCGGCGCAATCGCGCTGATGAGTGGCTTCACTCGAATTGCTCCGTTGCTGATCAGTTCGATCGCACGCGGATATTCTCCGGCAGATGCGCACGAACCTTGCAGCCGAATCTGGCGAGTCACCACTTTTTGCAGCGGCAAGGTGACTTCCGGAGAAATGTTGCCCACCAAGACCACGCTCCCGCCCTTGCGAACGCCGTCAATGGCGGCGGCCACAGTTTCGTTTCTTCCTACGGCTTCGATGGCAATGTCAACGCCGGTCCCACCAGTCAGGCGCTGGACGTGGGGCGTAAGCTGTGCGCCGGCGATCAACGTCGCAGTTGCGCCCAGTTCCTGACTGAGTTTCAGCCGGGTGGAATCCACGTCAGCCACAAACACACGCTCACATCCGGCCGCACGCAACGCCTGTTGGACCAGAAGTCCGATGGTGCCGGCGCCGAGAACCAGAGCGCTGCTGCCAGGCGCTATCGGCGCCAGAGAAACCGCATGAATGGCAACCGCGACTGCTTCCAGCATCGCCGCTTCCGCGAAGGACAGATTTTCAGGCAGGCGATAAATAATGCGCGCGGGAACGGCCACGAATTCCGCAAACGCGCCGGCGCGACGGTAGTCCCCGCAGGAAACGCCTAGGACCTGGCGATGATCACATAAGTTCACCTCGCCGCGAGAGCAGTTCACACACGAGCCGCAATACACCGTCGAATCAAAAGTGACCCGGTCGCCTTGCGCCAGGCCGTGAACGTCTTTACCGGTCGCGGCTACCGTTCCCGCAGCCTCATGGCCCATGACAATGGGCGGAATGCGGCGTCCGGAGGAGCCGTCGTATCCGTGCACATCGCTGCCACAGATTCCGCATGCGGCAACCCGGACCAGGACCTCCTCCGGGCCAGGCTCAGGGACCGGGAGCTCGGTGAGTTCAAGCTGACGATATTGCGAGAGCAGAAGGGCTTTCACGGCTCAAGATCGATGAGAAAAACTAACCAATCGCGAGCGGCGGGCATCTCGTCCCGTAAGCCGGGCAGGGAATCCGGCGCTCCGCATCGAAACGTTCACTCTATCACGAAGCCTTGGGAAGAATTTTCGAGGCCGCGAAGGGTATGCAGGTATCACGTTGGAGGAACTATTTCAGTTCATCCAGGTACTTGGCCAATTGCACCCCCATGTAGCGGCTGGTGCGCGACCCGCCCAGGCCGGGCAGGACGTCCGGCCCCACGTGGTCTGATTTGATGCGTCAGGTTCCGGCGCCCAGGCTGGTGCTGACCAACAGCCGCCTTGTGGGACTTTGTTGACAGTGGTGCGACGGTGGTCGAAAATGTGCGGCTGGAGAATGGATTCGCCAACAGTCCCCATTTTCCGGAAAGAAGGTCAACGTGGCGCCTATCAGCAGGCGGACATTTTTAGGCAGCGCAGTTGCGGCGGCCAGTGTGGCTCGGTTTCAAATTCCTCTCTGGGCGCAGGCCACGCCCAACGCCGCCGCGTCCGCGGCTGGACAACTTCTGCTGGGCGTTGATTACTATCCTGACCAGACGCCGCAAGCCCTATGGGAAGAAGACGCGCGCATGATGGCCGAGACTGGCATCACCAACGTGCGCATTGCGGAGTTTGCCTGGGCGCTGATGGAACCGGCGGAAGACAAATTTGATTTCGCCTGGCTGCATCGCTCCGTGGATATTCTGCGCAAGCACGATATTGCCGTGATTCTCGGGACTCCTTCCGCGGCGCCTCCGCCCTGGCTGACGGCGCATTATCCCGATATTGTCGAGGTGAATGAGCGAGGGGAGCGTCTCCATCCCGGCGGGCGAAGATTCACCTGTCCCACGAACCGGACTTACCGGCGGCTGTCGCTGGCCATCGCAACTCAGATGGCGCGTGCTTTTGCGGAAGTTCCGGGCGTGATCGGCTGGCAGATTGATAATGAGCTCACGCTCGGTTCAGCGGGAAGATGCTATTGCAACTACTGCCAGTCGGGTTTTCAGGCATGGCTTCGTTCCAGGTACGGCAGCCTGGATACCGTCAACCGGAACTGGGGCACCGTCTTCTGGAGCCAGAATTACACCGACTGGGCGCAGATTCCGGTTCCGTTGCCGTCGGGCGGGGAGCCGAATCCGGGGCTGGCCCTCGACTACGACCGTTACCAATCTTATGCGAATGCCTCTTTCACAAACGAGCAGTTGGAGGTGCTGCGCAAGGTGTGTCCGAAACATTTTGTCACCACCAACAATGTCGGCCTCCCGCTGGACACGATCAATATGCGCGAGTTGTACGAAAAACTTGATTTCGTGGCCTTCGATAACTACCCGGGATTTTTTGAGATGCTGCTGCACCAGCAGGGAAAGACGGGCCAGATGCTCTCTGACGTGATTCCGACGGCAGTAGCTCTCGGTCATGACTTCGCCAGAAGTCTCAAGCAAAAGCCGTTCATGATCATGGAAGAGCAGTCGGGAAAAGCCGGGCAAAGCAGTTTTGCTGCGCAGCCGGAGAAAGGGCAAGTGAGACTCTGGACTTACCAGGCGATGGCCCACGGCGCCATGGGGGTGAACTACTTCCGTTGGGACACGGCCACCTTCGGCGCCGAGGAATACTGGCACGGCATGCTACAGCATGATCGCTCGAAAAGCCCGGCCTTTGATGAGATGAAGCAGACGCTCGGCGAACTGAAATCGCTCGGGCCTGAAATGCTCAACTCGCAGTACGCTGCCGAGGCGGCGCTGCTGTTTGATTACGACTGCAGCTGGGCGGTGAAATTCCAGCCGGGACACTATGCGCTGAGTTATGTGGACCAGATTACCGCCTGGTACGGAGCGATTTCTGCAAGCCACTCGGGAACGGACGTGATTCTTCCCGGCGCCGGTCTTGGACGCTACAAGATCGTGTTCGCGCCCGTGGTCTATGTACTCGCTGAGGAGCAGGCGGCGAGAATAAGAAAATTTGTGCAGGAGGGCGGCATCTTTGTTACTAACTTCCGGCTGGGAGTCAAAAACCAGAGCAGCCAGATCGTACGTACGCCGCTGCCCGGTCTGTTGCGCGATGTGATGGGCGTCACCGTCGAAGACTATGTTCCGATCTACGTGCCCGGACAGAAAGTGAAGTTTTCGTCGGCGCTCTCCGGGCCGGATGGGGAAGTGAATCTCTGGGCCGACATTCTTAAGCCTGAGAAGGCCGATGTCCTGGGCACGTACGCTTCGGGAGATTACGCCGGCAAGCCGGCAATCACCAGCAACAATTTCGGAAAAGGCAGGGCCATTTACATCGGCGCCGATCTGGCCGCTGCAAGCCTGGCCCGAGTGCTGCAGGCGTTTTCCGAAGCTGCAGGAGTCAAGCCACCGGTCCAGGCTCCTGCGGGCGTTGAGGTGACCGTCAGGAAATTTGGCGATAAGCAGTGGATCTTTGTTTTGAATCATACGGCTCAACCGAAGAGCGTAACTGTTCCCGGGACTTACACGGACCTGCTTACGCGCGAAGCGCAAAGCGGCAAAATTCAGTTGAGCGCGTACGCGGTTCGGGTACTGCAAGCGGCGTAGAGCGCAAGAATATGAAAGACGGGTGCTGGCACTCATGTTGAAAATACTTTTCCTACTAGGCCTGGCAACGACGACTCTCGCAGCCGAGCTTCCCACCAGGAAATATTTGAATCTGGCGGCGATCAAGGTCATGGTCACGGCGGCGGAAGCGAAGGCCAAAGAACTGAACGTTGACGTGACCATCTGCATCGTAGACGAAAGCGGCAATCTGCTGTTTCTGGAAAAGGCGGACAAGGCCACGCTGAACACCATCCAGTTTGCACAGAAGAAGGCCCGGCATGCCGCGTTCTACAAAAGTCCTTCCAAGGAAGGAGCTGACGCGCTGAAGAAAGGCAATGCCGAGGCCCTGGCTTTCCCTGATTTTTTCCCCAACCAGGGAGGACTGCCGATCTTGGTGGATGGCGAGATCGTCGGCGGCATTGCTGCCAGTGGCGCCAAGTCTGAAATCGACGAAGCCATTTCACAAGCCGGCATTGACGCACTTGTTAAAAAATAGAATGCGGAGCAAATCGCGAGAAAGTGGGCAATGCGCGGCGTCTCGCCATCACCCCGTCAGGTTTTTACAATACCGCTGCCCTCGCGGATGGTAAGAATCTGATTGGCTTTCACCTGCGGGAAGCGTTCGATTTTCTGAGTGGTGGGCCACTTCACCTCGATTACATCGATGATTTGCGCTTTCCCGATGCCGAAGTGCAGGCGCAGGTCTCCTTGTGACATCACGCTTGAGCCACTGTGCACTTCATCCATCTGTGCATGCTTGCCGGTAACCACGCGCACTCGGGCCCCAATTGCCGTGCGGTTGCACTGGGTGCCAATTAGTTTGATCTTGATCCAATTCTGCTGGTTGCCGCCATCGTTGCGCAGGAGCGACGGGAGATCGTTCATGTTCAAAACCAGGACGTCCACGTCGCCATCGTTGTCATAGTCGCCAAACGCCGCACCACGGCTGGAGAAATGTTCGGTTACGCCCGGCCCCATTGATGAAGACACATCCTTGAACTGTCCATTCCCCAGGTTGCGATACACCAGGCGCGGATTCTTATACGTCTGGCCGATGTCGTGGCCTTCGATCTCCGGATAAACGTGTCCGTTGATCTGCATCAGGTCCGCCCAGCCATCGTTATCGTAGTCAAGGAACCCGCAGCCCCACGCGACATAACTGTTGTTGATGCCGATGCCGGATGAAAAAGTAACGTCGCTGAAAGTGCCGTCACCGTTGTTGTGATAAAGGTTGCAGGTATCGTCGGCGAAGTTGGTTTTGAAAATGTCGAACCAGCCGTCGCAATCGTAATCTCCCACCCCCACTCCCATCCCCGCCTGCTCGTGGCCGTTCTCGCTGTACGCGCACCCGGCCATCACCGCAATGTCAGTGAAGGTCCCGTCGTGGTTGTTGCGGAACAGGATGCTGGCTTCAGAATCGACAGCCACGTAAATGTCCGGCCAGCCGTCATTGTCGAAGTCATAAGAGACGGCAGTGATGGAATACCGCGGGCCGGGCTTGAAAATTCCCGCCTTCTGGGAAACGTCGGTAAACGTGCCGTCGCCGTTGTTGTGGAAGAGAACATTGGTGTCTCCGGGGAAGCCGCGCGGGCCACACATCACCGGGATGCCCTTCCACTGGCAGATCGCGGGATCGCCCGGGCCGGGAGTTTGCGCGGGATCCAGCTTGATGTAATTGCAGACGAAGAGATCGAGATGTCCGTCGCGGTCGTAGTCCAGAAAGGTGCAGCCTGCGCCCCAGCGCACCTGTTCATCGTAAACCCCGGCCTTGCGGGTTACGTCGGTGAAAGTTCCGTCGCCGTTGTTATGGAAGAGCACATTGTGTCCCCAGAAGCAGCAAAAAAGGTCGTCCCAGCCGTCGTTGTCGTAATCGCCGGCGCAGACTCCGGTCTGCCACCCGCTACGTGCGAGCCCCGACTTATCGGTGACGTTGGTAAAAGTTCCGTCGCGATTGTTTTTGAAAAGCTGGGAGGTGGGGACTTTTCCGGCCGGCCACTTTTCACCGAAACGGCTTCCATTAGTCAAATAAATATCGAGCCAGCCGTCATTGTCGTAGTCAAAAAACGCCAGGCCGCTACCCTTGGCCTCGATGATGTATCGCTTGCGGTCGGCAGCTCCCCAGATATTCGGGAGGTTGAGGCCGGCTTCGTGGCCTACGTCCACGAACTGCACAGAGGACGAGGAGGCGGGATTCGGAGTCGCGGTGTCGAGAACTACCGGACGCTTCCATTTCCACAGAGGCGTAGTGAGCGCGTCAAGCAGAGTGCTTCCCAGGACCAAGGCGGAAGAACCGAGGAAACGACGCCTGGGAAGATTCATTTCCCGCTCTCGATCTTTGGAAATTTGTGCGGTACAATCCCTCTGCCTTCTTTGACCGCGATAATCTCATCGACCGGCACATTGGTTAGACGATCGATCTGTCCGCTGGGCCAGGTGATTTCCAAAGACTCGATTTTTGTCCGCTTCCCCAGGCCGAAGTTGATACGCGGATCGTTGGCCGACATATAACTCATGCCGCCCTTTGCCTGCTCTATATGCACCAAGCCTTTCGAGGTCAGCTTGAGCGAAGCGCCGGTTCCGTCGCGGTTAGATTTTGTTCCAATCAGCAGCACCGTCAGCCAGTGATTGGCGTTACCGCCATCGTTGCGCAGGAGCGAAGGAAGGTCACCGCGGTTGTTAGTAATGATGTCAATATCGCCATCGTTGTCGTAGTCGGCGGTAGCGATTCCTCGTCCCGCAATGGGGCGGATGAAGTCTGGGCCGAGGGAATCTGAAACCTTATCGAACTGGCCCTTCCCCAAGTTCCGGTACATCAGCAGCGGTTCTTTGTACGACACTTCACCGTGATAGAGCTGAACATTGTCAAGCATGGCGCCGTTGAGTTGCAGTATGTCATTCCAGCCGTCGTTATCGTAATCCAGAAATTTCATGGAGACGCCGCTCAGCAGGATGGCTTTGTTGCCGATGCCGGAGCGAAATGTGTCGTCGGTAAAAGTGCCGTCCTGATTGTTGTGATAAAGGCGGTTCAACTCAAAATCGAGATGAGTGACATACACGTCTTGCCAGCCGTCGCCATCCACGTCGGCGGCGTCGATGCCCATTCCCGCCTCGTAGCGGCCATCCTCGCTGGCGGCAATTCCAGAGACCAGGGAAACATCTTCGAAGGTTCCGTCGTGCTTGTTGATGAACAGAAAATTCGGCCATGAGTCATTGGCAATGGCGATGTCCGGCCAGCCGTCATTGTTGAAGTCTGCCAGCACCACGCCCATGCCCTTCGACTCCGGCTTGCCAACCCCGGACTTTTCACTTACATCGGTGAAGGTTCCGTCATGGTTATTGTGGTAGAGCTTCGTCTTCTGCCCTTTGTAATTGCCGGGATGGCAATAAGAGCGATACCCGGGCCGATGTTCACCGCACCAGAGATTATTTTTCGGCGACCACTCGATGTAGTTGGTGACCACCAGGTCGAGCCATCCGTCTTTATCGTAGTCAAACCATCCCGCGCTGGTTGACCATCCGCCTTCGTCCGCAACCCCGGCTCTCGCGGTGACGTCGGCGAAGGTGCCATCCCCGTTATTGCGATAAAAAATGGAGCGACCATAGCCGGTCACGTAAATATCGGAATAGCCGTCATTGTCGAAGTCGCCCACCGCGGCCCCTTGACCGTAATGTCCCTCGCCGCCGAGGCCGGCCTTTTCGGTGACGTCGGTAAAGCTTCCGTCCCCGTTGTTGTGATAGAGCGCGCAGCGCAAGGGATGCGGCGGCTTGTAAATATCAGTGGCGGCCGATTGCACGAAGAACAGATCCATCAGGCCGTCCTGGTCGTAATCAAGCCAGGCGACGCCGGTTCCCATGGTTTCCAGGTAATACTTTTCCTCCGTCTGGGTTGCATCCTGCTGAAACGTGATTCCAGCGGCTTGGCGCACGTCGGTGAAGCGCACGGGGATAGGGGCATCTGGCGGCTTGGGTCCCGTTTGAGCCAGGCCAGGCTGGCAGAATCCGAGACCCAGGGTAAGGACAAGACCGCATCCGGCTCGGGAAAAAGCTGCCCTGCTTGTAGTGGATTGTTTCCCCATTCTCGGTTGGTGTGCCGGACGCCTGATCAAAAGAATGCTGCGTGCTTCTTATCTCTCCCGCCAAGGCATTTTAGCTCAAAGGGGCCGGTCGCTTTTTCCGGCTAGAGCGTTCGGTCGGCGATCGAGAGCGCCAGCTGCAGCAACTGCTGGCGCGCTTCCATGGGCATCGGCGCCGCGGCGGAAGATGCGGTGGCCGCGGTGGTTCGAGATAGAACCTCTTCGATCCGGCTGACGTCGAGGCCTCCGGCGTTGCTGCCCTTGAAGCGATTGAGCACTTCGCGGGCTTTCTCGATCTGTCCAGTCTGAAAATAAAAAACGCCCAGCGTCGAATAGCTTCCTGCCCATTCAGGCAACAGTTCGACTGCTCGCTCCAATTGTTCTGCGGCCTGGGCGGTGTTGCCCTGTAGGGCGGACACAATTCCTAGTCCCCAGTGAATTTTTCCTGAGCCTGGAACTCGCGTCACGCCTTTCTGCAACGTCTGCTGCGCGGCATTGATGTCCCCTTCGCGGAGTTGAACCAGGGTGAGTGAGAGGTAGTATTGGTCGTTCTCGGGATTTCGCCGGATGGCGTCGCCGAAAATTTCCGCGGCCTTAGCGGTGTCGCCCTGGTGCGCATGAATGTCTCCCAGCAACGCCAGGTAGCCATCGTCCTGCTGGCCAGAGTCCGAAACTCTCCGGGCAGCTTCGAGCGCCTCCTGGTAGAGGCCCTTGCGGAAGTAGGCGTTGGCAAGGTCGAATTTCACATCGTCGGACTCCGGATTGGCGTGCTGTGCCGTTTGGAAATGCTGGATGGCGGCGTCATACAAGCGGTAACGCGCCAGCAACACTCCCAACCCGGTTTGGGTCCTGTAGTCGTCCCCACTCAGCTGATCCAGTTGGGCGATTGCTTTTTTAGCCTCTTCCGCCTTTCCCAGTTTCAGGTAGGTTTCCGCCAATAGATACAGATCCTGAGGCTGGCCGGGATGCTTCTGGATCTGCTCCGTCAGTTCTGCGACATCGAGCTGAATGCGCTCCTGAGAGGAGAGCTTGGAACGATTGTCGAGGTAATCGAAGAGATGCTGATACGGATAGGGCCCGGTGGAGGAGTTTTTCGAGAGCGTCTGAAACACACTCAAATCGCGCTGCGCGGCCTCGGTTTGGTGCATGCTCCTTTCCACCATGGCTAGCTTGTAATAGCCGGGCGCGGGATCATGGCTTACTTTGACAAATTTTCTAAGCAGCTCGGCGGCGTCGGCGAATTTCTTGTCTTTGGTGCGCAGATTGGCCAGCTCCAGCAGCGCCTCGGAAAAATCAGGGTTCGACTTCAACGCCGCCTGAAACATGTCTTCTGCTTTTGCGTAATTTCCCTGCCGCTCCTCGATAAACCCGATATTGAACAGGCAGGACGCATTATGCGGGTCCTGTTTAAGGCCTTGCTCAAAGTATTTCCGCGCCTCATCGAATCGGCCCAGGTTCCGGTAGGAGAGTCCCATGAAAGCGTAGGACCGCGCAGAGGGATCGAGCTCGATAAGTTTTTTGAATTCTTCAATCGCCCTCTCCGCCTTGCCCGACATGAAATAACTCTCGCCCAGCGCGGCGTGCAGGTCCGCTCGCTGGGGCGTGATCTTCAACCCTGATTCAAGCAGCGGGATGGCGTCTTCGAAATAGTTTTGGGTCATGCTGACCCGAGCCATTAAGAAAATGATGTCGGTATTCTGTGGCGCGAGCTTGCGCGCGCGCACCAGCAAATCGAGAGCATCAACAGGCCTGGCCTGATCGGAATAATCCTGTGCCAAGAGATAGAGAGTCTCAGCGGACTCCGGTCTCAGTTTCAGCGCGCGGTTCAACGCCAATTCCGCTTTCGCGTAATCACCGCTGCGAAGATAGGTCTGCCCGAGGTTGTGAAGTATCTCGAACGTCTCCGGTTGCAACCCATTAGCCGCTTCCAGTTCAAGCTGGGCCGGCTTGTACTGCTTTTCCGATGCCAGCAACACGCCCAGCGTGAAATGTAGCTGGACATCATTTTTCTTTGCGGCGGAAAGCTCTTTCGCCAGCTTGAGACCCTCAGCGGCACGTCCCGCCTGCAGGTAGGCACGGACCAAATTGAATCGGGTTTCAATGTTTGCAGGGTGCACTCGCAGCAGAACGGGGATGGCTGCGGCAGGTGAACCTTTGGCCATGAGCAGAAGCCCCAGGTTGTAAGCGCCATCGCGGTTCGCCGGAGCTAGGCTCAAAACTTTTCTAAACTCTTTTTCCGCGAGGTCGAGTTTGCCTCCAGCGACGTAAAGGTTCCCGAGATTATTGTGGGTTCTAACCGAAGCCGGATCGAGAGACAACGCATGCTCGAAGGCGCCGAGCGCGTTCCCGTAATCCTTTTGATTGCCATAGACGATCCCCAGCAAGTTGTACCCTTCAATGCTTGCGGGATTGGCGGCGAGTTGCTCCTGGATTTTCTGCCGGGCTTGATCCAGAAGACCCTGCTCAATCAGCCCTTCCGCTTCAGCGAAGGGCGATTCGATTTTCGCCGAGCGGCGAGTGTTTCCCCGGTTGTTCTGTGATTCCAGCGCAGACGCGCGGAAAGGAAGGAAAAAAGCAGCCAGCGCACAGCTCTCGCACAAGGCCAGGCACAACGATTTACGGGAAAATAGCCGAAAAGATTGAGGAATGAACATCTTGTATTGGCCAGCTCAATTTAGCATTTCCAGCGCCTGCTGGGCCATCTTGTGCTGCCGTTGTTGCCGCAGCAGCGATTGCAGGACCTCTTTGGCCTTGTCTTTTTCGTTCAAAATAACATAGAGGCGGGCGAGGTTCAGATATGCCTGGTCAAACTGAGGCGCCGCCTGGATGCAGGCCTCGAATTTCGCTTTGGCCTCGGGGTAGCGCTGCTCGCGAACGAACAGTACGCCCAGGTTATTGAGCGCGTCTCCATAGCCGGGACGTAAGTTCACGGCCTGCTCCAAATATTGCTCGGCGCGCGGAATCTGCTCCTGCTGCGCATAGAGCATTCCCAGGCTGTAGTTGACCTCAGGATCGGAGGGTTGAATTTCGAGCGCGCGCGCCAATAATTTGCCGGCTTCCGCGAACGACTTCTGCCGTCGATACACATTTCCAAGGTTGACCAGGGCAACTGCGTAGTCGGGCCGCAACCGCAAAGATTGCCTGAAGTCTTCGACCGCCTGATCTGCGTGACCTTCCTGCGCAGCGATCATGCCGAGGTTGTTCCATGCTTCGGGATAATTCGGTCGCAACTTCACAGTCTGCTCGAGGTAGCCTCGCGCGTCTTCGAGAGCATTTCTGCGGAGGTAAAGAGTTCCCAGGTTGTAGTAAGCCTCGGGATCGTCCGGCCGGGCGGCAATAACTTGTTTGAAAGATTCCGTCGCCTGATCGAAATATCCCCGCTGAAAAAATGCTACGCCGTAGGTGAAATCATTCCGGCTGAACTCACCTTGATAGAGCTTGCCCGCGAAAGGAAGCGCCCTTTCAATGCGATGGCTTGGGTCGCGGGGCGCGGTCTTGACGTCTTCGACCACGCGTTCGGCAGCGACCAGACCTTGATAAATCTTGACGATCATTCCATCTTCATCGAGCAGGAAAGACGTAGGGATAGAGAGATCGCGGCGACGATCGAAGAGGTACCGATAGATGATGTTGTAGATGCCGCACACCTCCGCGGTTCCGATCACCACAGGGAAGGGAAGTTTTTCGCCACCGGAGAGGGATCGAACCTTGGCAGCCGCGTCGGGCTCGCCGGCGTTGAGCGCGAGAATCCGAGGACCGCTTGGCTTGGGTTCATGTTTCCGAAGAAGGCGCAGTTGCTCGATCGACGACGACGACGCCTTGGCCCAGAAGGTAAGAAGTAAAAAACTCCCGCGAAACGATTTTAGTGTCCAAGTTTTGCCGCTGAAGTCTGGCAGCGCAAACTCCGGTGCGGGTAGAGGCTCCATCAGCCAGGTCTCAACTGACGAGGGCAGGGGCTCAAGTGCCTGGGGTGGGCGCGTTTGTGACTCAGAGAACCGCGAGGCTGAAAACGGCTTTACCGAATACTTGTCGCTGCCTTCTTCCACTTCGATGCGATGGTTTACGGGAAGGTTATCGAAGGTTTGCTTCGCGCCGCCGGGCCATTGGATGGTGGCGCGAATGCCGTCTTCGGCTCTTCCGACGCCGAAGAAGAGTTGCTTCGCATGCTGCGACAAGAATCCCGAACCGGCTTGCAGATACTTTGTCTGCCGGCTTCCGCGGGCCTCGACTGTCACCGCGGTTCCGATTGCATCACGATTGCATTTTGTTCCTCGCAGTCTGAATGAGATCGAATTGCCAATTTCAGCCATTACGTTGCGGAGAATCCGCAGCTGCGGCGCGTTTCGATTCTTCAGGATGATTTCCAGGCGGCCATCATGATCCAGGTCGGCCAGCGCAAAAGCTCGGCTGTCATCTGAGAAATCCAACCCGGTGACGGCGGAGACGTCCGAGAATGTGCCGTCGCCATGGTTGCGGTAGAAAACATTCCGCTCATGTCCGTTCCAGGATGAGTCCGAGCGCACCAGTTCGTTGATGGCGTTCCATCCCTGCTCATAATGGGGCGACGGGGTAGCGTCCTGGGGCGAACGGCCCACCACCTGGCGCCAGAAGAAACTCGAGACATCAGGCGCCCCCGGCGCTGAGATGTATCCGTTGGCGATGTAGAGGTCAGGATGACCGTCGTGATCGAAGTCCCAGGAGTCCGACGACCAGGCCCAGCGGCCCACATCAACCCCTGCTTTTTCGCTTACATTTTCAAACTTCCCGTTCCCTATATTTCTATAAAGCGAATTGCCGCGTGAATGGCGGCGGTATAGCTCGCGAATTTTCTCGGGCTCTTTTTGGTGGAAGATTTCTTGTTCCGAGATCCGCATGCCAGCAGCGGACCACATATTCGCGACGAAGATATCCTGATTCCCGTCGCCATCGAAATCGAACCAGCTCGCGCTCATTCCCGCGCCTGCATCTTCCACCCCGGCGTCCGTGGAAATCGAGGCAAATGTTCCATTACCGGTGTTTCGGTAGAGATTGCTTCGTCCGAAATCATTGGCTACATAAAGGCCGGGCAATCCGTTCGAGTGGTGGTCGCCCCACGCGCAGGCGAAACTGTAGCGATCATTATCTGCGTTTAATCCAGACTCTGCCGTGCGGTCCTGGAAGGCGGCGTTTCCCTGGTTGTGCAGCAGGAAGTTCGGCGGACCGTTGCGGGCGTCAAAATAGGGAGCAGGGTAGCGGTACTGGTCGAGTCCCACATAGTAGCTGTAAAGACAAAAATAGATGTCCAGGCGGCCGTCGCCATCGTAATCCGCAATAGCAGCGTGAGTAAAAGTGCCCTGGGGAGGTTGCGCAAACTTGAAGGCATCTTTTTTGATCAGAAATTTTCCGTTACCCTGGTTCAGAAAAAGGAGGGGACCGCTGGCACAAACCACCAGCAGGTCCTGCAACCCCTTGTTTTCAAAATCGGCAAACAGGGCGCAAGCCGTGGCATCCAGCACTCCCACGCCCGCCGTTCCGGTGACGTCCTCGAAGGTTCCATCGCCGCGATTGTGGTAAAGACGGTTCGGCAGTCCAGCGGTCTGGCAGACGTAAATATCATCAAAGCCGTCATTGTCGATATCGCCGGCCGCCACACCGTTGTTTCCGTATACATCGATCCCGCAAGCGCCATCCAGGACGGTGCGCCAGTGGTCCGCTCCCCGAAGCAATTGACCCTTGTACGATTCGGTCCCGCCGAGAGCCTGAGCAGTAATGTCAATGAAAATCGGCGCGCGCGCCCTGCTGACAGTTTCTTCAGTGGCTTCCCATCGGCGAATGCGCCAATTGGCGGACGGGGGATAAGGGCCGCGTGACCACTGGGTCTGCCAAGATCCGATGCGCTGCTCGCGGCGTCCATCGCTTCGCGTTCCCGCCAGGGTATAACGGATTTCAGCCTGAACTTCCGGCGTGGGGCCTGCGATTTCCTGAATTCCGGTGATCTCAAACTCTGCCGTGTCCACTGGCGACAGTGGAGACAGATATTTCCGAATCTCATCCACGAACCGCTCCCGAGTGGAAGGGCCAGGAGAACCAAATCGCCGGCGAAAGACTTCGATCACGCTTTCCGAACCAAGCGGGATCTCTTGAATCGTCGCCAAGGTACTGGCTTCGAGCGAAGCATCCACGAATTTTGCCAGAACATCAGAGGCGGGAGTTGCCTTTTTGAGGGCCTCCGCCCAGTCATTCAGCAGCGGCATGATCTCGAACGCATATTTCTCGGTGATGTATTGGTCAGCCCTAGGCGCGACCAGGCGAAGAACGTCGTCGAGCGGGGACTGAGCCGGATAATGAGGTCTAAGCCGCAAATCCGCGAAGGGGAAGGCAGATGCCTGATTGCCGGAAAGCAGCGCCCGAAATTCTCGCTCATGAAATGGCGCGGGAAGAAAGACTGCCGGCGCCCACCGCATCTGTTTAAGGAAGCTCCTGCGTGAAAGAGTGGGTCGTGAGATCTTCTGAGCCGACATCCGGGTTCCGCAAAGGCTGGCTGTTGCGCCGCCTGCATGAGTTTAGCTTAAGTTTAGGGAGCAGTTTGTTAAGGTAAACGTTTCATCAACGGGGTGTGGGTCCTGAAGAATCACCCAGCACCAGTTCTGCGCCGATCTGGTACTCCTTGCCCTGAGGATCATCGCCGGAAAGTTCATGAAGCGCGTCAGCCGCCATTTGCCCGAGAATATCGCGATGGATGTCCACGGTTGTGATCGAAGGATTGCTGTACTCGGCGAGGCGGGTTTTGTCGAACCCGGTCACCGAAATATCTTGCGGCACTCGATAGCCGGCTTTCAGCAAGCCCTTAATCACGCCGACCGCGGTAAGGTCGTTGATAGCCATTACGGCCGTAGGTCGCGACGACATGCTGGCAATGGCAATGCCTGCCGCAAGGCCCCCTTCAAAGCGTAAGTCGCCGGGCAGAATCGGCCCGGGTTCCATACCCAAAGCTCGCATGCATGTTTCATAAGCCTGCAACCGCACCATGTTGGATTTCAGTCCAGGCATCCCTGCCACAAAAGCGATATGCCGGTGGCCATATTGGTACAGGTACTGGACGATCTGTTCCACTCCGGAGAAGTAATCAATTCGCAAGTTGCTCATATATTCGCGGACCGGCGCCAGATCGAGAAAGGTGACCGCGATCTTCCTGCGCGCGAGCTCGTGAATCAGACGCATGCTGATCTCGGAGGTCATGATCGCCACTCCGCGGACCTTGTGCTCCATCATGCGTTCGGCTGCCTGGCGAATCCGGCTTGGATCATAACCGGTGTCGCTGAGAATGGCGTCGTACCCAAGCTCGCGGGCGCGAGTTTCGAAGCCCTTGATGACTTCCGGGAAAAAAGGATTTTCGATGTCCGAGACAATAATGCCGACCGTGCGGCCAACATGAGAAGCCAGATGCCGGGCATGAGCATTGGGCACATACCCCAGCCGCTTGACCGCCGAAAGGACTACCCGATGGGTTTGCTGTCCCACCTTGCCGGTCTTATTCAGCACGTTCGAAACGGTGGCGGTGGAGACGCCCGCAGCCTTCGCCACGTCACGGATGGTCAGGCTCATGGATACGCGGTGCGGCGATTTTGCAGGGACACGATTTTGTCGTCGGAAGGTGCGGGATCGTTATTGCAGCAACGCGAACCGGAGTATAGCCGACAAAAAAAAACTTGACAATGCGTAATTGAGTGGTGTCTAGTGAGGGCACACAAAGGTTAAGCGGTTAAATTGCTTCGCCGCTTTTCCCGGTTGAACAGTGGTTCATTCGATGGGTTCGGACTCTTTAAGCAGACATTTACGCACGATGCATGACAGAGGCTCTCGCCGCACCCGTGTGCGCGATGGCCTTTGATCAATTTTATCGGGAGTCGGCTGTCTGCGACTGTGATTTCTCCGTTTTAAATGGGTTTTGGTGGCGTGAACAGCCTGGAGCGCTCGGCGTGAGAGCCCGCTCTAGGCAGAGATTTTTAGGAGAAGGCTTATGAGGCGAAGCGGAATTTCTTGGATCCTGCGCGTGGTTGTACTGCCGGCGACACTTGGCGCCATGTTCCTCGGCGCCCTCCCCCTCCATGCCCAAGTGGATACCGGCAGCATTCTGGGAACCGTCCATGATCCTTCGGGCGCTGTGATCGGCGGCGCGAAGGTCACCCTCCTGAACACCGGCACCGGCGCTAGCCTCACCACTACCAGCAGCTCCGATGGCTCGTATAAATTCACGCCGGTAAAGATCGGAACCTACAAGCTGGAAGCCTCTTCACAGGGATTCCAGACGCTTAGCCAAAAGGATGTCGAAGTGAATGTGGGCGCGAACGTGGTTATTGATTTCGCGCTCAAACCTGGCAGCACAGCTGAGACGGTCGAGGTAACCGCCGCGGCTCCGGTGCTCCAAACCCAGGACGCTTCCGTGGGCCAGGTCATGGATACCCGCGACGTTAATAACCTTCCCCTAAATGGCCGGAATTTCACCTTCCTTGCCCAGCTCGTCGCTGGTGTGAATACGCCCCAGGCGGACACCCGCGGGAATGCGGCCAGCGGTGCTTTTGCGGCTAATGGCCTTCGGCCGGCGCAGAACAACTACATGCTCGATGGAATTGACAACAATTCCGACACTGTGGATTTTTTGAACGGTACGAACTATGTTGTGCTTCCGCCGGTGGATGCGATCCAGGAATTCAAGGTTCAAACCTCGGATTTCAGCGCCGAGTTCGGGCGTTCGGGAGCTGCGGTGCTCAATGCCACGATCAAGTCCGGCACCAATAGTTTCCATGGCAGCGCCTGGGAATTTTTCCGCAATGACAAGCTGGACGCGGCGGACTACTTTGAGCGGACGCCGGACGCAAACGGCGTCTGGCACACTAAAAAGGGTGAACTCCGTCAAAACCAGTATGGATTTACAGCCGGCGGCCCGGTGGTAATTCCGCATGTGTTTGATGGGCGAAACAAGGTCTTCTTCTTCGGCGATTACGAGGGGTTTCGCAGGCGCCAGGGCATCCCGCATAACGGAACTGTACCTACTGTCGCAGAGCGAACCAGCGGTTATACCAATCTGCAAGACATGATCACATTGCAGTCCGGGTCACAAACGGATGCTTTGGGCAGGACAGTCCCGCTGGGAACTGTTCTGGATCCCACCACAACGCGTCCGGCCGGCTCCGGATTCGTCCGCGATCCTTTTACCACCACATGCGCAAACGCACCGGCGGGCTTCACCTATTCACTTGCCGCGTGTCCCGATCTCAACATCCTTCCTGCCAATAGATTGGATCCGAACGCCATCGCGCTCTTGAATCTCTACCCCGCTCCCACCAGCAGTTCCCTGCTCGGGAACTACAGCGTTTCGCCGAATCTGAAGGAAGACCGGCAAGCCTTCGACACCCGGCTGGATGTGAATTTTAGCCAAAAAGATCAGGCGTTTTTCAGATTTAGCCTGTCCGATGATCCACAACTCATTCCCGCAATTTTTGGAGGCGTGGCGGATGGCGGCGGATTCCAGGAGGGGCCTCAAACCGCGCTCGCGCAACAAAGCGCTCTGGTCTGGACGCATTCATTTTCGCCCACCACGGTTAATGTTGCCCGGGCGGGGTTGAATTACCTTCACACCACCCGTGTTTCGCCTGCGGCCAACGACCTGAGCGGCATCCCCGCACAGTTTGGCGTACAGGGAATTCCGCAAGATCGCGAAAACGGGGGGCTGCCCGCCTTCGGAATAAACGGACTGGCAACTCTGGGCGGCAATGCCTTCCTGCCTTCCGATGAAGTTAGCTCCACCATCCAGTTCACCGACGACTTCACCAAGATATATGGCAAACACACCTTTAAGATGGGCTTCGAGGCGCAACACGTAAAGTTTTCCACGCTGCAGCCACCATGGTCTCGCGGACAATTCAATTTCGACGGAACCTACACCGACGTTGCAGGCAGCGGACACGGTGGCAGTACCGGTCGTGCACAATTCTTGCTGATCCCCGGTTTGGATACCGCTGGAACGCCCTCGGCCAACTATGCAGGCGGCCCAAATGCCATCTTCGTTTCCAATATATCGTTAACCGATAATGGCAAGAATTATTACGGCACCTATTTTCAGGATGACTGGAAAGTTTCTCAAAAGCTGACCCTGAACCTGGGCCTGCGTTGGGATTTCTTTGGCCTGGTATACGAGCATCATGCCAACCAAGCTAACTTTGTTCCTGGCGGGCCTCCCACTGGCGGTCCCATGTACCTCATTCCGCAGGGGCCGAACGCGAATAATCTTTCTTCAGACCCGCTTACTGGTTTCACGAGTCTGCTTGCCAAGGACGGCATCGCGCTAGCCATCACCAATAAGTACGGCAAGGGACTTGGGCGCTCGCAAAAAACTAATTTCGGACCGCGTTTTGGGTTTGCATACCAGGCCACCAGCAAGCTCGTTGCCCGCGGCGGATTCGGTATCTTTTACAACGGCTTTGAGAACCGCGGTTTCTCGCCGAACCTGGGTGAGAATTATCCCTTCCAGTTCAACTTTTCGTTCTTCTCGCCCAATGACATTTCGCCATACGTTTATTCCGGATGCACGACCCCCGGGCCGGGAGGGAGCAGCACCGGGAACGCGACCCTGGAGACCGGCTTCGCATGCACGCCACTCAGCCCGCTGGTGGTCAATGCAAGCGGCCTGGCATTGCGGGGAATTCAGTTTGATTACATGACTCCCTATTCCATGAGTGGCAACTTCACCCTGCAATACCAATTGACTCCGTCTATGTCCGCACAGGCAGGCTACGTCACGTCGCTGGGACGTCACCTTGAGGTATTCCCCAGTTCCAACCAAGTCACAGAGCTTCTGCCTAACAAAGACAATACCGGTACGGGCCTAAATCGGCAGAACTTCGTCCAATTCCCCGATTTCGGCTACGGATCCAGTTATGCAACCACGGATGGCAATAGTTACTATCATGGCCTGCAGACGAAGCTTGAAAAGCAATTCACCAACGGTCTGAACTTCCTTGCGACCTACACATGGTCCAAAGTGCGTTCCGACGCCCTGGACTTGTTGAACGGGTTTTCTGGAAACGGCTACCGTGCTCCTCAAGTAGCGGGTTTCGGCATCCATCACGATTACGGATTGGCGGGTTTTGACGTTCGCAACGTGGTGCATCTCAGCGGCGGCTATGAGTTGCCGTTTGGGAAGGGCAAGCGATATATGACCGGCGGCGGAGTGGCAAACGCAATTGCGGGCGGCTGGACCACGGTTTGGAGCGCCACGCTGCAGGGTGGCCAGCCCTTCAAAATCGACTGCCCGACAGGTACAACTACCGGCACGAATTGCTTAGCGTTTGTAATACCGGGGAAGGATCCGAAGACATCGCGGCACTTGGACCGGCAGCCGAACGGTAGCTCGAACGGTGCCGTGGCTCAATATAACCCCGCGGCATTTGCTCAGCCCTGTCAATTGCAGGCCAGTACGGCCAGTCCTACAGGCCCAAGTGTGCCAATTCCAGGCTCGCCTAGTGGATGCGTTCCGCTGACAGGTTTGGCAGCGTTGGGCGGCGACCAACCATCGCAGGTCGAAGGCCCGGGATTCCACAGGCTGGATTTCTCTTTGTTCAAGGACTTTCAACTGAGTGAGCGCGTCCGCCTGCAGTTCCGCTCTGAGTTCTTTAACATCCTCAACCATCCTAACTTCAACGCACCCGGGTTCGGTGGTAACGGAGTTGTGGCTGTTTCAGGTTCGACTGATTTCACCCCACAGCCCGGCGGGACGTTCGGCAATGGCCACTTTGGTGAAACTGCCTCAACCCGTGATGCCCCGTACGATCCGCGGCAGATCCAGTTCGCTTTGAAGTTGTATTTCTAAAGCCACATCTCACCTAGGAGACGCTCACGCCGAGCGCCTCCCGGGTGAACAACTCTCTCGTCCGCGCTCTCCCCCCGCTGGAGTGCGATTGGAATGCGGTGCTAACATACGGATGCTGTGACCCTGAACCATTTTCCGGTTTTCTTTCTCGCTGTGATCGCCTGCTGCTCCTCAGCTACTTGTCAGGGTCCTAAGAGCGATGACAGTCAGCAGCTGGACCGGCAATTTCAGGCTGCCCTTTCTGAATACGAAGCAGGACGTACCAGCCAGGCCGCTGCCCTATTAGAGCGTCTGGTCCGCGAAGCGCCCGAAAGCTTTGAGGTCCACGAACTCTTCGGCTTGGTTCTCTCCGCGCAATCGCAGAACGCCATGGCCAGCGATCATTTCCAGAAGGCGGTGCGGTTGAAGCCGGATTCAGCCGCGGCGCGCACCAACTTGGCCACCAATCTCGTGAGTTTACAAAAGCTTGCGGCGGCAGAAGTTGAATTCAAGAAGGCACTCGATCTGGAGCCGGGAAAGTTTGATACCAACCACAATCTGGGCGAGTTTTACGTCCAGGCCGGAAAAATTCCTCAGGCGGCGCCGCTTCTCGAGAAAGCACAGCAGATCAATCCCGCTTCCTACGACAATGGCTACGACCTGACCCTCGCCGATATCGAAATCGGGCATTTACCCGAGGCCCGGCAGCAGGTGCATGAGCTGTTGAAGCAAAAAAACACGGCGGAGCTGCACAACCTGCTCGCGCAAGTGGAAGAGAAAGACGGAAAATTCATTGCGGCGGCCAACGAATTCGAAACTGCGGCGCACCTGGATCCCAGCGAGAGCAACCTGTTCGATTGGGGCAGCGAACTGCTTCTACATCGCACGCTCGATCCGGCCATCGAAGTTTTTCAGCACGCCGCCGAGCGCTATCCGAAGTCACCCCGGCTGGCGATTGGCCTGGGAATGGCGCTTTATTCACGCGGAAACTACGATCACGCGGTAGAGGCGCTCCTGAAGGCGGCTGATCTGAATCCTTCCGATCCAAGCTGTTACTACTTTCTCTCCAAAGCCTATGACAGCTCGCCTAGTCAGGCGGCAGCGGTGATTGAGCGGTTCCGGCGCTTTGCCGAGCTGCAGCCAAAAAATCCGCATGCTCTCTACTACTACGCCATGAGTCTTTGGAAGGGAAAGCGGGCCCAGGACGAAGGCTTCGACACCGGCCAGATCGAATCGTTGCTGAAGTCTTCGATCGCGCAGGATAACAATTTGGCTGAGGCTCACCTGCAGCTTGGAAATCTGTACTCCGATGAGAATAAGTTTACCGAGGCCATTCCGCAGTACGAGCGCGCGCTTTTGGAAAATTCTGATCTTGCAGACGCGCACTACCGACTGGGACAGGCCTACGTTCGCACCGGCCAGAAGGAACGGGCGCAACAGCAATTCGAGGTGTACCAGCGGCTTCGGACGCAGCACTTGGCCGATCTGGACAAGCAGAGGGCGGAGATCCGGCAGTTTGTTTATTCGTCAAAAGATGGGACCGGCACGAAACCGTGATTCTTGAATCTCGTCAGGGGCAGGCGTAAATTTTAGCTGCGCGTTGAGTCCGATGACATCGAAATTTGCACACCACAGCAAGAGCGAGCTGTACGCCAGCAGTCCGGGCGAACTCAGTCGCAGCCTTGCGTACAGCCGCCGCGATTTTCTCAAGACCGCCGCCGGAGTGGCGTTGGGCTGTACGCTGGGAGCAAGCGCCGTGGCCCGGGCCGTCACCGCCCCCAGGAAAAAGAAGGTCATTGTCATCACCTTTGGGGGCGGCGCTCGCGATCAGGAGACCTTCGCCCCGGAAGGCCAGGAAAATATTCCTCACCTGATGCGTGAATTTATTCCTCAGGCCAGCTTCTTCACCCAGGTGGTGAATCGGGGAATTCTCGGGCACTACGTGGCGACCGCGAGCCTGGCGACCGGCGTCTATGAGACCATTAACAATTTTTCCTCACTTCCGCCGGAGTCTCCGACGGTGTTCGAGTACTTCCGCAAGGATTTGAGGCGCCCTTCCTCCGACGCGTGGGTGGTAGCTCCGAGTAATGGCTTCAACCGCATTGGGGAAAGCAGTCACCGCTCTTATGGGGCGGGAACCGGGGCGAGAGTAATTCTGCCCAAACATTTGCTCACCGCGGCGATGTCCAGCGGCAGTACTGACTACCAACACCTGCTGCGCGACAACTATGAGAATCCTTACTATGCGCCGCAACTGGGTGGAGGCGAATTTGAGCTGCAGCAACTGGAGATGATATTGAAGCTCTCGGTCGCCGATTTCAAGGCGCATGCGCGAACGCTCTCGAGCCCAGACGAGCTTTCGGTGTACATCGCGCGGCAATTGATGCGCCAGGTGGCGCCCAGCCTGCTGTGGATCACGATGCACGATATTGACATCGCGCATGCCGGAACTTACTCGCTTTACGTAGAAGGCATCCGCCGCACCGACCGGCTGTGCGCGGACTTATGGAAGACGGTCGAAAGCGAGCCGGAGTACAAGGGGAATACTACGCTTTTCATTTTGCCAGATTTTGGCCGTGACTCCGATGAGAACTCGGGCGGCAACGGATTTCAACACCACCGTACCGGCGATGCGCTCTCCCGCACAACTTGGATGCTGGCCATGGGGCAGGGAATTCGCGAAGGGGTGGTGTTCGATCGTGCCATGGAGTCGTTGGACCTGGTGCCAACCATCGGCGCCATGCTCGGCTTTTCCCCGTCTCTTTCGAGAGGCAGACCGATACCAGAGTTGTTATAAGGCCATGCTTCCACGCGACCTGAAACCGGAGCAATTCGCTGGCTATCCACCAGAGGCGAGAAAACTGGCGACGAATTATCTGGACGTTTTGCGCGGGCTACCGCTGGTGTTCCTCGCAAACCTGCTGCGGGAGCTCATTGACTACGACTTCAAGTTCCCGGCTGAACGCAAAGCCCTGGAAAGAGAATTGACGAACCTGACATCTCTTTCCGGATTGCAGGCGAAAGAGCAGGCGAAAGAATGGTTACAGCCGTTCGCGCAAATCCGGCTATCATCCCAGCTCGAAAATTCGGATTGGATCAACGCGCCGGCCCAGTTCGTGGAACAACTGTCTTCCCATCTTTGGACCACCCACCAGCTGGATGCATTCCGCACCGCCGCTACAGCATATGCCGATCGCTTACATGCTGCCGCGCCGCCGGAACCTCCGCCGGTTTCCCGGCTGGGCATCGCAGTGGTTGGCCAGGGCGTGGATGCCTATGGCGAGCCTCTGTTTCGCAAGCTCAGGCCGCATGGCGCGTATTTCAGTCGTGTAAAGCCGGAGAACGGACTCAACTTGCTGCTGCAGGCAGTGGCGGCGAGGGCCAAGGAGCACCCGGCTCCTTACGGCCACTGGTACATCGATGGCGCAAAAGCGGCGGAGTATGATGCCGCGCTCACGGTGATCTCTTACGACGCGCTCGAACCCGTGCGTTCGGCATTATTGCGGAAGATGAAGTCTGAAATCGCGCGGCCGGGTATGGGACCCGAGATGTTGCGTACCATCATGGCGCAGATGCGGCCCGCCGATCTCGGCATGGACAATGCGACTGACCCGGTGCTTGGACGCTTTCAGGTCAAATTGCTTACTGAAGGCTCGGGGACGCAGATTTTCAGTACCAGCTTCACTCAATGGGCTGCCCGCGAAGCCTTGCGGCGAGCAGAGCCGCTAACCCTGCTGGTGCGCTTCGCCCCGCGGCAGCGGCAAAAGCCAATGAACGAACTGCTCTCTGCCGGAGGGGACTATAGTGAGCTGGATGCGATCGGCTCGCTGATGGACGCGGACATGGGGGCCTATTACAATTGGCTCAATCAGCAGCGGCTGCCCGGATCCGAGCACTCGATGTTTCTGGTGTGGTTTGAAAACCACAACTCCGCGGTGGCCATCGGTCCTGCAATGGCGCGGGGCACGGAGTCGAGTTCAGAAGCCGATCTGGCCCAAGTGCTCTCCTGGATGACCTGACTTCAATGGCTTAACTTCGCTGATCTGACTTCGCGGCCCTTTACTCAGGCCTTCTCTTGCGGCGCTGCGGCAACTTCAAAGCTCACTTCCTGTTTTCCTAGTTGGGGATGAGTCGCAGTGAGCCGCACGGTTCCCGGCTGCTCCCTGGCGCGAATCCAGACCGCTCCCGTCCCGCCGGCCAAGGCAAAAGGATTATCACCGATAATCTCCGCTGGGCCATCAAGCTCCAGCTTCAGCGGGTCGGCGGCGAAGGGCTGAATGTTGCCGAATTCGTCGGTGACGCGGAAGACTACGCGAGTCGAATCCGCGCCGTCGGCGATCAGACTGCGATCATCAGGAAAAAGGGCAAACTTTGCATCCACCCCTTTGCCGGAAAAGTTTCTGGTAATCACCTGTTTGCCTTGCAGGAAACCTTCAATGCGCAGGTCGCCCCAGCGATGAAACAGCTCACCCAGGGGAACCGTGAACAGCGGATAGGGGAGATGGGCAAATTCTTTGCGGTCCGGATCGGCTTCGGTCACCAGCTTACCGTCAATGTAGAACTTCAGGTGATCGCAGTTGGAGCAAACTACCGCCTTGGTAAATCCGATGGATTCGTCGCCGCGCGCCCAATGAAATGCCGGCTCCATAACGATCTCTTCCGCCGGATCGCACTGCGACTTATAAAAGCCCGCGGCGGGTTTAGGTTCGCGAAAAATATCGGTGACCCCGTGATAGCAGATGCGATCGCCGGAGCCGAAGTCGCCATGGGTGTTGTAGTCGAAAGCGCACCAGCCGATGCCTCCCGCGTACTGCGGATTCGACGCCAGCTGATTGTGAATGCGGGCATGGCGAAGCGTATGTTCCCGCAGGCGTTCCACGTTGTCAATCGTTTTGGTGGGAAAGGTATGGCCGACAAATTCCGTGTTCAGGTAGCGCGGGTGATTGGGCGGCATCAGCGGAAACCCGAAGTCGTTCATCGTAAAAACATCTTCGAGGAACTCTGATTTTTGGAAATAACGGATTCCGCCCGTCTGGCGTGTGGAATCGAGCGAGTGCGCGACCGCGTTGGTCTTGACGTAGAAGTCGTGGTCATCCTTGGATTCATTGATGCGCACACCCCAGAGAATTATGGAAGGATGGTTCCAGTCACGCCGTATCATACGGCGAACATTGTCCACCGCGATCGCCTTCCAAGGCTCGTCGCCAATGTGCTGCCAGCCGGGAATTTCCTCCAGCACCAGAAGACCGATCTCGTCGCAACGGTCGAGGAAATGGCGGGATTGCGGATAATGCGAGGTGCGAACAATGTTGCACTTGAGATTTTGGCGAAGGATGTCTGCATCCCGGCGTTGGACCCGGGCCGGCATCGCCTGCCCCACGAAGGGGAAAGTCTGATGGCGATCCAGTCCGCGCAGCTTGATCACTTTGCCATTTAACTCGAAACCATGGTCGGTGAACTCGGCCTTGCGAAAGCCAATTTTCCGGGAGTCTCCGTCCAGCACATCTTTGCCGCGCAGCAGCCGAACATGCACGGAATACAGGTTGCGGTTGGTGAGGTCCCACAGCTTGATTGAACCCAGGTTATCGAGATGAACAGCGTGCGCCACGGGGTCGGCTGCAGCGTTGGACGCCGGAATGCGCTGCGTATTCTTAGCCACTACCCGATCGCCGTCGCGCAGTTCGATCTCGAGCGACAGCGCTCCGCGTGACGCTTCCAGATGCTGAATGTGGCAATCCACATCCAGAGTCGGATGGCCCGAGAGCACATCCGCCGGCCTGGCGACTATATTCTCGATGAAAGTGCCCGGCACAATGCGCAGCGACACTTCGCGGTAGATGCCGCCAAAGGTCAGGTAATCAATTTCGTAGCCGAATGGAGGAATATCCGCACGCTCAGTGGAGTCCACAGCTATGGCCAGCACATTTTCGCCCGCCCAGTCCAGGTGCGGAGTGAGTTCGAATGAGAATGGAGTGTATCCGCCCTTGTATTCGCCGACCTTCTGTCCATTGATCCAGACGGTTGAGGCGGTCATCACGCCTTCGAAATCCACGAAGACATGCTTTCCTTTGGCTTCGGGAGGAAGCGTGAAATGGCGGCGATAGGCGGAAACAAATTCGTACGATTTCTCGTCGAAGCTATGCCAGGGGAGACGCTTGTTGGTGTGAGGAATGACGACTCGGTCAAATCCGGAATCGTCGAACTCGCGGGCCTCGAACCCGGCTGGCAGATCGCTGCGATAGCGCCAGTTGCGGTTGATGGGCAGCACCAAACGGCCGCCCATCAAGACATTCTCAGACGCTAGCGCCCCTGCCAGCGCGTTCCTGCTGATGGCCCCGCTCGCGACAAGCGTGCCTGTGGTCCTGATAAAATCACGACGATCCATGTTTTCGTTCCCCTGGATTTTTCCTGGATTTTCCTTGATTTTGGCGTCTGCTATAGTAAGGGCGTTTCAGCGCGAATGCAATCGTTGACCCATACGCGCGCATGAAAATTAAAGAAGCAAAGTGCGAGAGGCCGCAGCATTCGCCCGATCTTCTTTTGCGTCTGAGGTGAGTTATGAATCGAAGGGCGTTTACCCGTACCGCGGCAGCGAGCTTGCTCTCTGCTTCCGTCTTGAAACCAGTTCGGGCGGCGGAGAATTCGCCGCGAGTTCCTGCGAATGCCCCTTCCCCTACCCCGTTTAAATTGTCGGTCATGCTCTGGACAATTTTCAAGAGCCTGCCATTTGAACAGCGGCTCGACAAAGTGGCGGAAGCTGGATATAGGAATGTCGAGTTGGTTGGCGAATACGAAAAGTGGACGGAAGGCGATTTCGACCGTGCCAATGCCAAGCGCAAAGAACTCGGCATTAGCTTTGACTGTACGGCAGGAGTGAAGCATAGCTTGTGTAATCCCGCGGAAAGGGATGCGCTTATGGCGGAAATCACCGGCACCCTTCCCATCATGGAAAAACTAGATTGTCCAGCGCTCATTTTGCTTTCAGGCAATACCGTGCCAGGGATGTCGGTCGAGGCCCAGCACCAGAGTTGCGTAGATGGCTTGAAGGCAGGATCGACGCTCATTCAAGGGAAAAAGATCAACGGAGAACCGGTGCGGCTACTGCTTGAAAACATTGACCCGGAAGAGAATCCGAAATACTTTTTGACCTCGGTGGCGCGGGGATTCGAAATCGTAAGAGGGGTCGACCATCCTCAGGTCCAATTTCTATACGATTTTTTCCACGAGCAAATCGCGGAGGGGAACCTGATCGAGAAGCTGGAAAAGAATATCGACATCGTGGGACTTGTCCACGTTGCAGACGTACCCGGCCGCCATGAACCCGGCACGGGTGAAATTAATTACAAAAGCATCTTTCGCAAGCTTGCGGAACTGAAATATAACCGCGTGGTTGCGATGGAGTTTTTGCCATCGGGTGATCCCGTCGCCCAACTGCGGGCGGCGGCGCAACTGGCGGCTGATTCCGTGTCCGGGGCGGCGGCATAGCTATCGGCGCGCGAGTAGCGGGCCCATCATTTTTTGCCGCGCCGGTTGGCTGCAAGAGGGTCACAAGCATCAGAAGAAGTCGCTCATGCCTGCCGCACTGCTCGCGGCGCCAGGGAAGCTGCTGAGCCCGACCGCCTTCATTACAGTTTTCAGCAAGTTCTGGTGCTGATAAAGCGTCGTGGATTTGTATCCCGGCTTCACTTTGGGGCCAATCACGACGGCAGCCACGTGCCCCCCGCCGTGCTGCGTGTCGGTGTCGAAGCTCTCGTCGAATACGATGATGAGAAGGCCGTCCTTTTGGAAGGTAGCGCTGGCTATCAGCGGCGCGATATTCGTTTTCAGCCAGGAATCGGCGGTGCTAAGCGTGCCGTCGTGCGCATCGTGCAGCAGGTTTGGCACAATGAACGAAAAATTCGGCAGCGTGTTATTGGTGCGGTCGGTGGCGAATTTCGTGAAAGGCACCAGGTTGTATTTTTCGCTGCTATTGGCCACATCAGAGAAGTAAGCCAGCGGGTTGTGACGCTTTACGTATGGATAAACTCCGCATCCGGTATATCCGGCGCTCGGCAAGCTCTCCGCGTAGGCCATCCAAGTCTTCCCGGCGCCCAGCAGATGGCGAACAATGTTGTCCTGCGTCAGTGTGCTGCAGAAACTGTCGTTATTGGTGATGATCTGGCCGGTAGTCATCATGAAATAGTTGCCGATGGAGGGATGCGTGTTTGCGTAGTACTGCGTGGCCAATCCATATTTGCTGGCCAAACTGTTCAGGTATGGCATGGACGAGCTTCCGATCACGCTTGAATAGCTGTGATTCTCTTCCACAACTACGAAGACGTGACTGCTGGCTGGAATCGTAGAACTGCTGGCTGTAGAACTTCCCGAGACAGTTATGGTCACTGCCATCTTCGAGGAGTTGCCGCATTTGTCCCATTCCTGCACCACAGTGTTGTAGGTGCCAGCCGCCAGGCTGAGATACCTATTCAGACTTGAGCCCGAAACTTTGTAAGCAAGAACATAGGGAGCGGTATAAATGCCCATGGAGGAGACACCGCTCGAGCAAGTTGTAGTCGCGGTAGCGACAAAATGCACCGGCGAAGCTACCGTGCTGTTATTCACAGGCGATGAAACGGAAACCGTGGCCAAGGCAGAAGTTGCACATATCAGAGGAAGATATAAGAAGAATTTCATGGGACACCGGCTAACTCTCCCGCGAAAAGGTGCGCGCCAAAAAATACACAGACCACAACGGGGTTTAGTAAGACCTTAGACAGTGTTCTGCTCAGGTGCAATGGGCGGAGAAATAGTTAGTACAACCCTTTAGGCGGATACGGTTGCGGGTACGTAGTTGACGGGTTTTTCGTGTAGCAGAAGTTCGGTGGCCTGTACTCGCGGGTCGCAATGGAACCACTCCTGCACGATTTCATCGGCGAGGAAGTTGGCAATGGCCAGAAGGGTCATGCCCTGATGGTGCGCCATCCAGCAGCGGATGATTTCGTACTGATGACGCCAGGCTCGATGCTGCGAGGCAGTGAAGTCCGCGGACTCGTAGAAGCCATAAGCCCCGAACCAGCCATCATGTGCCATGCCGCGAAGGTTTCGTAACGCGGGTTGCGGCGATGTGCCCAGCGCCAGGAACGTCGAGTACGGCGAAATGACCAGCGCATCAATGTCACGTTTGCGCAGTGCCAGATGGGGAATGCCGAACGCATGATACTGATAGTTTCCGGCATCATCGCGCGCCAGGTAGGCGGACTCGGAGATTCCCCAGGGAATGCGTCGCTGCGCAGTGAACTCCTGTTGCGAGTGGACCGCCGCATGGCGTGAGCGGTCAAGCAGGGTATCGGGATAGGTGCGCATCCACAGCGCCGGCATCAGGTACTCGAACATAGTCCCAGTCCAGGAGAGGAGGACGGGGCGGCCGCGGTCCATGGTATGAGTGCGCGCCAGCAGGAACCATGTCTCCTGCGGAATGTCGTCTTTGGCAATCGCCACGAAGGTGGCAATGCGCGATTCAGATGCAAGCAGGTCATAACACGCCGAGTGGACCTCTCCCCTCTCGGTTTCAAATCCGATGGAAAGCAGCTTGCGGCGCCGGTTCCACAGAAAGCCGAATTCCATCTCATCAGCCAGCTTGCCGGCCTCTTGCCCCACCGTCTGTAGCTGCTGAATCAGACTCATAGAATCCAGCCGGGCTCCCGAGACTAATGGAAGCAGGCGCCGCAGCAGCAGTCCTGCGTCGGCAGATTGCTTTTCCAGCGCGCTTTGCAGGCGAGTCGCCAGCTTTGCCAGCACCTCAGGAAGATCTTTGAGCTTTACTTCTGGCGAAGGAAATTTGAGGGCTGGATCTCGGCGCAGTTCGGCAAAGTCGGGCAGCATCCAGGGAGCGAGCCGCACTACTGTCTGGCGCAGATAGTGCAGGCGCTCGCGTGCCTGATCACTGAACCATTTCGCGTCAGCCAGCTGCTTTGTGTCGTTCTCCTTGGCTTCAATTCGGCCGAGCGCCGAGTCCGGAAATTTCAGCAAGGATTCCGTCCACCACTGGGACCGGGAACGTTTCTCCAGCTGCGCCAACACACGTCCCGGGAAGATTTTCAAATCCGTCAAAATGCGCAGATAGTCCAGGATACCCTCGGCCATTTCCTGCCTCACTACAGGCTTCTCAATCAGGCGCAAGCAGCCCTGCCGCAGCGTCCACAAAGAGGCGACAAGGTTTCCGCTGTCCACGGATGAGATAAAGAGCGGTGGAAGCGGCTCGAGGGTCCGTGTGTCATACCAGTTATAAAGATGGCCGCGCTGGCGGCACATACCGCGCAGGGTCGCCAGGGTTTTTACGGTTTGCTCAGCTAACTCCGGCGCAGTCAGGTACCCAAATTCGCACGCGACCTGCCGCGCATTCAGCAGCAGGCCGATGTTGGTCGGCGAAACTCGTGCCGCGACCCGATACGGCTCCTCCTGCAAATTGTCGGGGATGAGCCAGTTATGTTCCTCGGTGCTGAATTCTGCGAAGTACCGCCAAGTACGAACTGCGGCCCGGCGCAGGAACAGCGTGTCTCGCTTGGATGCATCCGTGCGCGAAGGCTGCGGCGGACGGTTGAGCCACATTGACACCGCCTTGCTTGACGCCCACAGCACCAGAACGGGGAGCGCGGAGGGGAATGCTGTGCGCCGGCCATAGAACACAATGATGCCGATAACTACGGTAACTATCGGCATCCAGTTTAGGTACGTATCTACAGGCGTTCGTTTTGCTCTTCCGGCTTCAGCTTCAGCGGCCGTCTCCCACTCCAACAGTCGTTGACCGGTCACCAGTCGCCTGACCAGCGTGCGCACCACCGCATCCAGCGACACCAAGGTCTGGTGGGGGAGAAAAATAATGCTGAGCAGAACGCTGACATTCGAGGTAAACAGTGCCGCCACCGCTTCGCGCGCGACCACCAGTTTTTGTTCGGCCACAGAACGCAGCAGCGTGAAGAGGAATTCGAACCATACCGGCACCACCAGAATGCCGATGGCCGCAATGGTCCAGCTGCGAGGGTATCCGGGAAGCACCAGCCATCCCAGAACGAACAATAGGAAAGTCGCCGGTTCGACCAGGCTGCGCCGCAGATTGTCGAAGATCTTCCATTGCGATACCAGGGATATGGGGTTTGCCACCTTGCGGCCGCTTTCGTCGGGGACGCGGGAAAACAGCCAACTAGTGATCTGCCAGTCCCCGCGCAGCCAGCGGTGCTTGCGGCGGTTGTAGGCGCTGTAATGTGAGGGATAGTCCTCAATGACCTCGACGTCGGTCAGCAGTCCGGCGCGCGCGTAAGCTCCTTCAATCAGGTCGTGGCTCAGAAGCGCATTTTGAGGGAAGCGGCGGTCGAGCACACGGTGAACGGTTTCGACTTCGTAAATTCCCTTGCCAGCGAAAATTCCTTCCCCGTAAAGGTCCTGATAGACGTCGGAAACGGCGCGAGTATAAATATCGAAGCCGGTTTGTCCGGAATAGATGTTTGCCAGGCGCGAGCGCGACGCGCTTTGGACGCTGACACGCACCCGGGGCTGAAGAATTCCATAGCCGGCAACCACGATGTTCTTCTCAGGATCGACGATCGCCTGGTTCAGGGGATGGGCCAGTGTGCCGATCAGTCGCTGCGCCGAGCCGCGGGGCAGTTCGGTATCGGAGTCCAGAGTAATTACGAAGCGCACTTCCGACAGGACCGCCAAATCGCCGGCCTTGACCGGAAAACTGTCGAAGTGGCCAGTCAACAGCTTGTTCAGGTCCATCAGCTTGCCGCGCTTGCGCTCCCATCCCATCCAGACTTTTTCCCGCGAATTATAAATTCGGTGCCGGTGCAGCATAAGAAACGATCCCATCTGCTTGCCGGAATATTTGTCGTTAAGTGTCTGGATCAGGCGCGCGCATAAATCAACCAGCGGATCGTCTTCCCGCGAGGGCACGGGAGAATCAGGAAGGTCGGTGAGAAGCGCGAAGTGCAGATTGCGATCATGGTTCCCCAGAAAGCGGACTTCCAGGTCTTCCGCCAGGCGGTGCACTTGCTTCTCATTCAGGAGCAACGCCGGGATACTCACCAGGGTGACGCAATCCTTGGGAATGCTCTTGGCAAAGTCGAGCTTCGGCAGGATTTCAGGGCGCAACAGCGTGGTCGTCAAATAGTTCATGAGCTGCACCGCGGCCTGCGAACACGGCAACAGCAGCGCCAGCATGGAACACAGAATCAGAGTGGGAGGGGTGTAGGTACTGGTGAGCAGCAGCACAATTGCTGACATGATTCCAAAGCTGAGGACCTCGACCCCCGGCAGATAAAATTCGTCGGGATGGCTGCGAAGAAAGCTCCTCACCCGGATCATAAGGTTGGGCCGGAGACCGATGCGCTGGCGGAGCTCTGCCGCACCCTGACCCAACAGGTAATATCCGATGTGGGAGCGCCGCGCCGCCTGCCGGGGATCGTCGAATTTCTTCTGCTGCGCATTCCGCGCCAGGGTGAGGGCTTCGTGGGCAACTTCTATCTCGGTGAAGTCCGAGCGCTCTGCCGTCTTGACTAGTTTCTCGCGATAGAGATTGCGGCTTTCGACATCCATATGTGAATAAGCGCCCGCGGGGTCGTCGCGGAGAGTTTTGTCGAAGGCGATCTGCGGTTCCAGGACGTCCGTCCAGTGCGATTGATTGATCTCGCGCAGGCTGCGCACCCGTATCCCAATCGCTTGCGGAGCTTCCGGGCTCTCCAGAAGTTGGCGCCCTCGAGCAGCCACCTGCTCCAGCAGCGCCAGCTCCATGGCCGGGATCAGCGCCCAGAGTTCGTGATACTTAAGGGCCGTGCTCTCCTGAAAAGCCGTCAGATAAGCCGAAAAGCCGCGTTCGTCGAAGTTGAATTCGGCGACGTAAAGATAGGCTTCGGCGACCGCGGCCACGCGCGGGACCGTTGCTCCCGTAGGGGTCCGCACATGCGGTAACCGGCGCAGCCCCTTAAATGTGTTCCTGGTATTTCCAATCTCCGCCCAGAGCATCGCCATGTTGTCGCGCAGCCAGCGCAGGTCGTCTGAGTCGGCGGGATCCGGCAGTATCCGGCCGACCTTCTCCAGCACCGGACGCAACCCGGTCGCCATCGCCTGCCAACGCGCGATGAAGAAATCGGAACTGTGCACGCTCGGGTTCCAGGCCAGCCGTCGCGCCACCTCCTCGGCGTTGCGCCGCAAACTCTCGGGCGCCGGGGGAGTCTTCTGCGCGCCTTCCGGCACGCGGTCAGCTCCGGCTTCCATCATCTCCAGGTGAGTATTATTTGGCATTGTTAATGATTGCAAAACACGCTCTTAACGGTAGCTGGCGGCCTGCAGCTCAAACATTTCTGCATAGCGGCCGCCCATCTTTGTAAGCTTGTCGTGTGTTCCTTCTTCGGCAATGCGGCCGTTCTCAAGCACTACGATGCGGTCGGCCATGCGAACGGTTGAAAAGCGATGTGAGATGAAGAGGGCCATCTTGCCCGCTGTGAGCTCCGCGAAGCGTTGGAACACCTGGAATTCGCTGCGGGCATCGAGGGCGGCGGTAGGCTCGTCCAGAATCAGCAGTTGCGCATTGCGAAGGTAAGCGCGGGCCAGCGCCAGCTTTTGCCATTCGCCACCCGAGAGGTCCACTCCTCCTTCGAACCGCCGCCCCAGCATTTGTTCGTATCCGGCCGAGAGCTTGGCGACCACTTCGTCGGCAAGGCTTTTCTGCGCCGCCGAGGTTAACAAAGGAATATTCGCCAGTTCCTCGATGTTTCCGACTGCAATGTTCTCCCGGGCAGTCATCTCGTAGCGCACGAAATCCTGAAAAATGACGCCGATCTCGCGATAAAGGTCTTCCAGGTTGTATTCGCGAAGATCAATACCATCCAGCAGAATCTCGCCCTCGGTGGGATCGTAAAGGCGGGTAATCAGTTTTACGATGGTGGTCTTGCCCTGCCCATTCTCGCCGATTAGTGCCACCCGCTCTCCTGGGTTAAGGTGAAAACTGAGACGGTCCAGCACCCGCCGCTGGCTTCCGGGATAGCTAAATGACACATTACGAAACTCGAATCCCTGCCGCACCGGCCGCGGAGCTGGGATCGCATTCGGCTTCGAACAGATGGTCGGCTTCATTTCAAAAAATGAGAGCAGGTCGGTAAGAAACAGCGCCTGGTCCGCAATGCCCGAGAGGGTGGAGAAGACTTGCTGAATGTTGCTGCTGGCCTGCAGTATGGCGCCGGTCAGAAATGTGAAAGTGCCAATGCTGAGCCCTCCGGCCACCGTCCTCCATATCACGTACACGTAGGCGCCGTAATAGCCTCCGGTGCTGACAAAAGAGAGAGCCGAGCCGATTCCCAGCCTGCGCCGCGCCAGCGCCACATCCTCCTTATATATAGCCTCGGAGAGCTTTGCGAAGCGCTGGGTAAAGAACCCGCCCAGATTGAACAGCTTGAGTTCCTTGGCGGCTTCCTTGCTTCCACCCACCACGCGAAGATAATCGAGCTGTCTTTTGATAGGAGTCTGGCGAAAGTTTTTCGCGTAACCCAGAAAGGCAAAGTGACTCTCCCCCAGGAATGCGGGCAGCACTGCCACAATCAGCAGAAGCATCAGCCAGGGGGAGTACAGCATGACGGCCAGTGACATCGTCACGGCGGTGATGATCTGCAGCTCCAGCCGTCCGATGGATTGGATCATGCCCAGCCGGTCCGTAGCCTGCACTCGGGCGCGTTCCAGGCGGTCGTAGAACACCGGATTTTCGTAAGCGATCAGGTCCAGTTCAGAGGCGTGCCTCATGACCTCGATGCTGACGTGTCGCGTATATTTTTCCGCGAGCAGCGCATCCGCGTAATCGATGGTTCTGGTCAGGATGCTGCTTACCACCGCCAGTCCAAACTCAGCTCCCACCAACCACCACAGCCGCTGCGGAACCGGGCCGGCGCTCGAGCTCAGATGTACCAGAATGTCAATGATCAGCTTCGGAACCCATAGCATCGCGATGGGAAGAAGGGAGGCGAAAACTCGGGCTACGAGGCCGTAAGCCACCACGCCCGGGCCCGAGCGCCAGACGATCCGCAATACCGGCGGCACGTTGCGAAGAGCCGAAAGACGCTCCTGCCAGCTGCTCCAGAAGCTTTCATTGTGTGACATTTGGCCGAGTCCTGGCCCGGTTCAATCTTCCACCGCCGCGCCGCTATTCTACCCACCAGAGATGCCGGAAAGCAGTGCGAGGTTTGACGCGGTGGTTACCTGTGCTGCATTTCCGCAGGGAAGCCCAGTCATTATAAACACTGGACTCGGGCTTTCCGCCTAATCACGCGCAGGAAAAGACGCCCCCACCAAACAGGTCCATGTAGCCCCGCAAGCTGGGGAAAATGCCGCACAGGGAAATCCCTCGATCAAATATGTCATGTTAGCCGCGGAAGTTACGTTCGGCGGGACTTCGTCCTCAATCCAAAATTGGCAAACTCAAACAGGGCTGCACCAGGAATTCCAGCGGCGCAATCCGTTTTAGCGCCTCTTCGACAACCGACGCGCGGCAGGGCTCTAGCGTAATCACGAATGGCAATTCGGACTTTGGATATCCGGGCTTCTGGAACACTGAGTCAATGTTGATTCCGGAATGGCAGAAGATTAGAGCCAGGGAAGCGATAATCCCAGGCTCGTCCTTCACCGTGAAGCGCAGATAATGCCGGGAAACGAAGTCAGAGCTGAGCGGCAGTATTGGGAGGTCAGAATGCTCCAGCGGCGCGCCGTTCACCTGCCGCGAACGCGCGATGGCGATCAAATCGGAAACAATTGCCACCGCGGCGGGATTGCCCCCAGCGCCGTGACCGGCAAACACGGTTTCACCACCGAATTTCCCGGTGGACATCACCAGGTTCTGGCCGCCGGAAACCGCCGCCAATGGCGAAGACCGGTGCACCAGCGTCGGCTGCACCGAAGCGAAAAGCTTTTCCGAAGTTTTTTCGGCGCGCGAAATCTGACGGATGGTGCAGTCGAGCAGCTTCGCGTATTCGAAATCCACAGGCTCGATGGCGGAAATCGAGCGGGCCAGAATCTCTAAAGGATCGGCGGAGACACGCAGCCCGGTGCGGGCAAGGATGGTCAGCTTGGCACGCGCGTCGAGCCCGTCCACATCCTCGGAAGGATCGGCTTCGGCGAAGCCCAGCTCTTGCGCCTCGCGCAAGGCATCGGCAAAATAAATCCCCGCGCTTTGGATTCTGGTCAGAATGTAATTGCAGGTTCCATTCAGGATGCCGCAAAGCTGGACCAGTTCATCTCCAGCCAGTCCTTCCTGCAGCCCGGAAATAACCGGAATGCCGCCGGCAACCGAGGCCCCGAATGCAAGGTGCTGGTTGTTCTCGCGGGCGAGGCGCACGAGTTCTGGCCCCTGTTTTGCCATTAGCTTCTTGTTAGCAGTGACCACCGACTTGCCCGATTTTAGCGCCCGCCGCACCCATCCGCCTGCCGGTTCAATGCCCCCGACAACTTCCACCACGACGTCCACCTCGGAGGAGAGGACATCGTCGATGTTGTCCGTCCAGCGCACTGTATCCGGCAACCAGTCCACCCGCTTGCGCTTGATGTTGCGATTGCAGACATGACTCAAGCGCAATCCCCCCGGGGACCGCTCTGCGAGAATACGCGCTACAGAACTGCCGACTGTCCCGAATCCCACGATAGCGACGTTCAAGGATTTCGACTGGAATGAATTCTTGGTCGTCGTGAGGAGCGTCGCCGAATCTGAGCTGAGGCTGGCCATCGACTTCAATTCTTCCGGATGACTGTAGGTTCCAGATCCTTGTTCCATTTGAAGCGCGCAGCGGGCGGCTGCGAACCCCCTGAATTATTGGCGTGGGTTCGCTGTGGCACACGATTCTTTTTCTGAGCCGCGGTCTTAGTTTTCGTGGCGACGGGGAAGAAGTTCGCATGCAGCTGCTGCACCACTCTGGGCACATCGCCCTCTTTGACCACGAAGCTAATGTTGATCTCAGACGCTCCCTGCGAAATCATGCGGATGTTAACTTTGGCTTCAGCCACAGTGTTGAATACGCTGGCGGCGATGCCTGGCTTGCCGTGAATATCTTCACCGACCAGGCAGATGATGGCCTGCTGATCTTCGCAAGTCACGTCCGCAATCTGTTCGAGCTCAGACAACAGCGCCTTCGGCAGGCGCTTCGTTTCCATGGTGAACGAAAGGCTGACTTCGGAGATGGCAACAATATCCACTGAGGTCGGATGGCGGTCGAGCGCCTCGAATACCGAACGCAGGAACCCGTGCACCATCACGCCGCGCGATGCAACCACATTCACAATGCTGATTCCGGTCTTGGCAGTAATGGCGCGGAAGATATCGCGGCTGGCAGGGGCCTGCGCAGTAATTTGTGTCCCCGTGCTTTTCAAGTTTCGGGAATTGAGCACGTACACCGGAATGTTCTGATGAATCGCCGGAAGCAGGGTTGCGGGATGAAGCACCTTGGCGCCGAAGTATGCCAGTTCGGCAGCTTCGTTGAAACTGATGTGCTGGATGGTTCTGGCATCAGGACACAGCCGCGGGTCAGTGGTCATCATTCCTTCGACGTCCGTCCAAATTTCGATGCGATCGGCATCGAGCGCCGCGCCAATGATTGCCGCTGAGTAATCTGAGCCGCCGCGGCCGAGCGTGGTAGGCACGCCGGCGGCGGTCGCGGCGATAAATCCGCCCATCACTGGTACCCGCTTTTTAGAGATGAGCGGCGCGACCTTCTTCTTACAGGAGGAACGCGTTTTCGGCATTTGCGGGACAGCGCGGGTATGGGTCGCGTCGGTCACCAGGCACTGGCGCGAGTCCACCCACGCGGCATTCAGGCCACGCATGGCAAACGCGTCGGCCACGATCAGGCTCGACAGCAATTCTCCAAATGAGAGCAGGTAGTCACTGCCACGCGGGGTGAGTTCGCGGACTGCGGACAGTCCCCGCAGAAAGTTAGCGAGCTCGAAGAAAAATGCCTCCAACCGGGGCGCCAGCGTGGCGCTGCGCTTCTCGCCCAGAAGCTCGCTGGCCGTCATCAGATGCCGCTCGCGCAGAGCCTTGAGCATTTCCGCGCTGGTATCGCAGTCTCCTGACGCGGCCTGCCGTCCCATCTCCGCAAGCTGGTCCGTTACCTTCGCCATGGCGCTCACGACGACCACGGGAGAGTGCTTGCGGCGGCTCTCCACAATCCTGGCGATGCGTTCGATGGCCTCAGAGCTTTCAACCGAAGTGCCGCCGAACTTCATCACAATCATGCCCACCGCCGTGCACAATTCCGCGTCCGCGATGCCCCGTTGCTTTACAAAATCAGGATGAAAAGCCGCACACAAACAAAAGACCCATCAGCCGTTGTTCTTCCTGGCCGTGGGTCTTGAGCAGATTCTTTGAGTCTAGCTCAGCGCCCACGCCCGACTGTAATTCGTGTGCCCATGCTGGCTGCAGGCAGCGCCGATATAGTCTGGGACATGGACGGCATTTCACAAACTATAGCGTACCCGCAAAGCAGGCTAACATTTGAGTTTTCGATGAGCATTATCGAAAAAAACGAATTCGTGAATCCTACCGTCATTCAGAGTGGAGAATACGGCCTGTAAAGCTGGCCGGCTTCAATCGAAGAGGCTGTTGTCCGCGCGCAGAAGCACTGGTGTTGGGTGTTTGGCAGGGGCGTCTTTCGAGCATCGTTGTCTCCGAGGCGGAGCAACTATTCCACTCAAAAATGCCAGAGTTTGAGAGAGCGTATTGCGAGCCTCGTCCCTCTCTAAAATTTCCATCTGCCCCATCGAAATTCTGAATTGTACTTTTGACCCCGAACCGCTGTACCAAGGATATATACAGGTCGTGGTGCGCGCGATTCGAAGAAGCGGTCGTTGGTAGTGTGTGCACGATTGTTGAGCAGGATGGTTTGCATCCGGGGCCAACGACGGACGACCAACGACGCTTTCCTCCTGGAGACCTCTCTGCAGCGCTGGAAGACAAAGAATGGTTTGCCGCTGCCGCAGGGTCTTTACGATCCGGCACATGAGCACGACGCCTGTGGCATCGGCTTTGTAGCCAGCATTCGCGGCGAGAAGAGCCATTCAATTATAGAACAGGGCATTCAGGTCCTGATTAACCTGACCCACCGCGGCGCCTGCGGATGCGATCCGGAGACCGGTGACGGCGCCGGACTGCTCATTCAGATTCCGCACAGATTTTTCGTGCGCGAATGCGAGGCTCTGGGCTTCGCTTTGCCTGGGCCTGGGGAATATGCCGTCGGCATGACCTTCCTGCCAGTGGAGAAGCATCCGCGCCTGAATTGCGAAGGGGTTCTCGAGCGCATCATTTGCGAAGAAGGCCTCAGTGTCCTGGGATGGCGCGACACGCCCGTGAACGGCGACGCGATTGGCCGCGTAGCGCGCGCCTCGCAACCTTACATCCAGCAGATTTTTGTTGCCCGTCCGCCTGGTATGGATGAAGACACTTTTGAGCGCAAGCTATACCTGGTGCGCAAGCTCGCGGAGAAGGAGATCGCTGAGTCGGATATCGAAGATAGGGAATTCTTCTACGTTCCGTCACTTTCGGCGCGGACCATCGTTTACAAGGGATTGCTGCTGGCGCCGCAAATCGCTAATTTTTACGGCGAGCTTTCCGACCCCTATGTCGCCAGTGCCCTTTGTCTGGTCCACCAGCGTTTTTCGACCAACACGTTCCCCAGCTGGAAGCTGGCGCACCCCTACCGCTATGTGGCCCACAACGGCGAGATCAACACCCTGAAGGGGAACATCGCGTGGATGCATGCGCGGCAGTCCATCCTCGCGAGTGAGCTTTTCGGCGACGACATCAAGAAGCTGTTCCCCATTGTCGAAGGCGGCGGCAGTGACTCGGCGAATTTCGATAATGCCGTGGAACTGCTTTTTCAGGCCGGGCGAGCTCTTCCTCATGTCATGGCAATGTTAATCCCCGAGGCGTGGTCGGGAAATCCGCACATCAAATCGGAGAAGCGGTCTTTCTATGAATACCACGCTTCGCTGATGGAACCGTGGGATGGGCCGGCGGCGATTGCCTTCACCGATGGACGCGTGATCGGCGCGACTCTCGACCGCAACGGCCTTCGTCCCGGCCGGTACGTGGTCACGAATGATGACCTGGTGGTGATGGCGTCAGAGGCCGGAGTGCTCTCAGTGCCTCCGGAAAAGGTCAAGAGAAAAGGCCGGTTGCAGCCGGGGAAGATGTTCTTGGTGGATACGGTTGAAGGCCGCATCATCTCCGACAAAGAGATCAAGAAGCGGCTTGCGGCGCGCCAGCCGTATGGCGAGTGGCTGAAAGAAAATCAGATCACCCTCGGCCAGTTGCCGGAACCGGTACGCGTGCACGCCTCCGATCACGCGACCATCCTTTCGCGGCAGCGCGCGTTCGGCTACACCGATGAAGACATAAAGATGATCATCGAGCCGATGGCGGCCAACGGCGAGGAGCCGGTCGGCTCCATGGGGACCGACACGCCACTGGCTTGCCTGAGTGACAAGCCGCAGCCGCTGTTCAATTATTTCAAGCAGCTTTTCGCGCAGGTGACCAATCCGCCGATCGATCCCATCCGCGAAGAGATGGTGATGTCGCTCATCAGCTACATAGGCACCGAGCGCAACATCCTCGAAGAGACGCCGCAGAATTGCCACACGCTGAAATTGCCACACCCCATCTTGACCAATCGCGATCTGGAAAAACTGCGGCGCGTTTCCCAGGGAGATCTGCTGGCAATTACGCTTCCCGCGCTTTTCAATGCCAAAGACGGCGAAGCGGGATTGCGTTCCGCGCTCGATGAACTCTCCCGTCGGGCGTCACTGGCGGTGAAGTCCGGCTACTCGCTGCTGATTCTTTCTGACCGTGGCGTGGACAACAACTACGCTCCCATCCCCAGCCTGCTGGCTCTGGCCGCGGTCCATAACCTGCTGGTCCGGGAAGAGACTCGCACCCAGGTTGCTCTGATCATCGAATCGGGTGAGCCGCGCGAGGTCATGCACTTTGCTTTGCTCATCGGTTACGGCGCCAGCGCCATCAATCCATATCTTGCAATAGAGACGCTGGAGGACCTCGCGATCCGGGGTTATTTGCCGGGAGGCATGACTCCTGATGTCGCGGTCAAGCATTTCACCAAAGCCGTTAACAAGGGCCTGCTCAAGACATTCTCGAAGATGGGCATCTCGACTCTGCAGAGCTATCGCGGCGCCCAGGTCTTCGAGGCGATCGGGCTTAATCACGATTTGGTGGACAAGTATTTCTGCGGCACCACCTCCCGCATTGGAGGCGTGGGGCTGGATGTTCTGGCTCGGGAAGCGCAACTGAAACATGAGTTCGCCTTCCGTGCGGTGACCGAAGCCGACACCGAGCTGGCGGTTGGTGGCAGCTATCACTTCCGGGTAAATGGCGAATATCACCTGCTGAATCCCGAGACCATCAGCAAGCTGCAGCACAGCGTGCGCGACAACAACTTCCAGAGCTTCCAGGAATACGCCGACCTGATCGATATCCAGGGCCGCAATCTTGCCACCCTGCGCAGCTTGATGAAGATCAAGAAGGCGCGCAAGCCGGTGCCGGTCGAACAAGTCGAGCCTGCGAAAGAAATCGTCAAGCGCTTTACCACCGGAGCCATGTCATTCGGTTCGATCAGCAAAGAAGCGCATGAAACGCTGGCCATCGCCATGAACCGCATAGGCGGCAAATCGAATACGGGTGAGGGCGGCGAGGACGAAGAGCGCTACAGAAAAGACGCCAACGGCGACTGGCGCCGCAGCGCCATCAAGCAGGTGGCTTCAGCGCGCTTCGGTGTGACCACGAATTACCTCGTCAACGCCGACGAGTTGCAGATCAAAATGGCGCAAGGCGCGAAGCCCGGCGAAGGCGGACAGCTTCCCGGTCACAAAGTGGATGACGCAATCGCACGTTTGCGGCATTCAATACCCGGTGTCGGCTTGATCTCGCCGCCTCCCCATCACGACATTTATTCCATTGAAGATCTGGCGCAACTGATTTACGACCTGAAAAACGCGAATCCGCGGGCGCGGATTTCGGTGAAGCTGGTCGCGGAGATCGGAGTTGGAACTGTCGCTGCCGGGGTCGCCAAGGCCCACGCAGATGTGGTGCTGATCTCCGGCGACAGTGGAGGCACGGGAGCCTCGCCGCTCAGCTCCATCAAGCACGCCGGCATCCCGTGGGAGCTGGGTCTTGCGGAAACGCAGCAGGTCCTGTTGATGAACGATCTGCGCAGCCGCATTCGGGTGCAGACCGACGGCAAGTTGCAGACCGGGCGCGATGTGGTAATCGCGGCACTTCTCGGCGCGGAGGAGTTTGGTTTTGCCACGACTCCGCTGGTAGCCATGGGTTGCATCATGCTGCGCAAGTGTCATCTGAATACTTGCTCTGTCGGAATCGCGACCCAAGATCCCGAGCTGCGCAGGAAGTTCACGGGCCAGCCCGAGCACGTGATCAACTTCTTCTTTTTTGTTGCCGAGCAAGTGCGGCAGTATATGGCGGAGCTCGGCTTCCGCAAAGTGGATGACATGGTAGGGCGCGTGGACATGCTCGACGTGCAGCCGGCGGTCGATCACTGGAAGGCGCGGGGCCTCGATCTCTCCGCCATCCTCTACAATCCGCCGCTCCCAGGGCGTGTGGCCCGGCATTGCATGCAGGCCCAAGACCACGGGCTCGACAAGGCTCTGGACCACGAGCTGATCGCGGGCGCTCAATACGCGCTCGCCAGCCGCACCCCGGTGGAAATGAGCTTTCCCATCCGCAACGTTCACCGCACCGCTGGCGCAATGTTGAGCGGCGAGATCGCGCGGAGGTATGGACCAGAAGGGCTGCCGGATGACACCATCCGCATCAGGTTTGAAGGTTCTGCAGGGCAAAGCTTTGGGGCCTTTCTGGCTAAAGGCGTGACCATGATGCTCGAAGGCGACGCCAACGACTACGTCGGCAAGGGCCTCTCCGGCGGCAGGATTGTGGTCCATCCGCCGAAGAATTCCTGCTTTGCCGCCGAAGAAAATATTTTGATCGGTAACGTCGTGCTTTACGGCGCGACCAGCGGCGAGGCTTTCTTCAGTGGCGTCGCCGGCGAGCGTTTTGCCGTGCGCAACTCGGGCGCGACCGCGGTTGTGGAGGGTGTGGGCGACCACGGCTGCGAATACATGACCAATGGCCTAGTGCTCGTGCTGGGCGCGTGCGGCAGAAACTTTGCCGCCGGCATGAGTGGGGGCGTCGCTTATGTGTTGGACGAGAAGATGGACTTCACCGAGAAGCGATGCAATCTCGCTTCGGTAGATCTGGAGCCGGTCATTGAGCCGCGCGATGTCGAACTCGTGCGCCGACTGGTGGAGCGGCATTACGAACTCACCGGGAGCAATCGCGGGCACAACGTCCTGGAAAACTGGGCGGAGATGCTGCCCCGTTTCATCAAGATTTTCCCGCACGAATTCAAGCGGGTGCTGGGCGTCAGCCGCACTCGCCAGCCCTATATCCCGGGCCAGCCGCTTGCGGTGCCGGAACTGCTGGAGGCCGTGCATGGGTAAGGCCTCAGGCTTCATGGAATTTCAGCGGGAAACCGCCACGCGCCGCCCAGTCGCGGAGCGCGTGAATGATTGGTTCGAAATTTACCAGGACTTCCCCGAAGACAAGCTGCGCACGCAAGGCGCGCGCTGCATGGATTGCGGCGTGCCCTTCTGCCACACCGGCTGTCCGGTCAACAATCTGATTCCCGACTGGAATGATCTGGTTTACCACGGACGCTGGAAAGAAGCGGTGCGCCAGCTTCACTCCACCAATAATTTCCCGGAGTTCACGGGAAGAATTTGTCCAGCGCCATGCGAAGCGGCGTGCGTATTGGGTATCAACGAGCCCGCGGTCACCATCAAGCAAATCGAAAGAAACATCGTGGAGCGCGGCTTCGCCGAGGGCTTGATTGGCCCGGAACCGCCAAAAACCCGGTCCGGTAAAAAGGTGGCCGTCGTCGGCTCCGGTCCGGCCGGGCTGGCCGCGGCGCAGCAACTGAATCGCGCCGGGCACTGGGTCACGGTTTACGAAAAAGCCGATCGCATCGGTGGTTTGCTGCGTTACGGTATCCCTGAATTTAAGATGGAGAAGCGCATTGTGGATCGGCGACTGCGGCAGATGGAAGCCGAGGGCGTACAGTTCGTGACCGAAGCGCATGTGGGCCACTCAGTTCCAGTGGAAGATTTGCAGCGCGAGTTCGCGGCGATCCTGCTGGCTGGCGGTGCGGAGGCGCCCCGCGACTTGAATGTTCCCGGCCGGGAGCTGAACAAAATTCATTTCGCCATGGAGTACCTGCCGCAATCGAACCAGCGTCGCCATGGCGACACAGTCGACCCAGCCGCCGAAATCCTCGCCACTGGCAAGCGCGTCATTATTATCGGCGGCGGAGACACGGGCGCCGATTGCCTGGGCACGGTCCATCGGCAAAAGGCGGTTTCAGTACACCAGTTTGAGATTATGCCCATGCCTCCGGCGCAGCGTTCGCCGCAGACCCCATGGCCGCTGTGGCCCATGCAGTTGCGAGTCGAAGGCGCGCACGAAGAAGGCGGGACCCGCGAATGGAGCGTGGCCACCACCAGCTTCACTGGCGATGCCAATGGGAATGTAAAGCAATTGCACTGCGCGCGAGTGGGACCGCCGCCGGCCTTCGAGCCAGTGGCGGGCACGGACTTCGTGATGGATGCTGACCTCATTCTGCTGGCCATGGGCTTCGCCGGGCCGGTACGCAATGGCATGATCGAGCAGCTCGGGGTGAAGCTCGACCAGCGCGGCAACGTAGCCGCGGATGTGAATTACATGACGTCCGTTCCCGGCGTCTTTGCCGCCGGAGACATGCGGCGTGGCCAATCGCTGGTAGTATGGGCAATTGCCGAAGGCCGCAAGGCTGCCGCGGGAATCGACAGATACCTGAGTGTCCTGCGTCAAGCCCCGCCGCCGAAATCTAGAGCCAAGCGCGAACTGGTTTCGGTGTAAGCTCAAGCCGAGTTCCTGCCCATGTCGAAACCAGTTTTAATGACGAAGCCTGCCAGAGCCGCCTCGCGCGGAGTTACACTTGC
>JBBSFW010000001.1:0-150134 GCA_038254805.1 Terriglobales bacterium | reverse complement strand
TAGTGTCTCAGTTTGAATTTGCCCAGCGTAGAAGCCATGCGGCGCCTGTTGCATACTCGCTTCGTGGCCAAACGTCCCCGCGATCCTAACCAACTCGCAAAGCTGATTGTGGACATTGCCACTGGCGATGCCGAGGACACGGTCAGCGAATCTAAGCGCCATCCTTCGCCAATACGCAAAGGTGGAGTCAAAGGGGGCAAGGCACGCGCAAAGCGCCTTACCCCAGCAGAACGAGCCGACGTTGCCCGTCTCGCAGCACAGGCACGCTGGAAAAAGTCTTAATCCTAGGAAGCGATTTCTTCTTCTTCGATGGGCGTATTGCGACGCCACTCCGTTTCCTCTGTGAAGTCCAGGTGAAATTGAAGTGGCTCTTCTTTTGAATTGATGCGATTCCAGTGATCGGCAGTATCCCGATCCGATCACAGCTTCGCCGATCATCTGCTCGCGATATTTCTTAACGGCCATTTCCATTTGCTCGCGGTCTGCTTCCTAGTCAGCGGAAATCCCGACCCTGCCCATGTGAGCACGTCCTTTGTAGAGCGCCAGAACTTGACGATGAGAATGTCCGTGCGCCGTTTTACGCGCCTGACTAACGCCTTCTCTAAGAAGTTAGAGAACCACGCGGCAGCCGTGGCGCTGCACTTCATGTATTACAACTTTGGGCGCATCCACAAGACGCTCCGAATCACCCCGGCAATGGCAGCGGGTCTCGCAGACCATGTCTGGTCACTCGAAGAAATAGCGAAGCTCGCAGCCTAAAAAATGCATCATAATTATGACAATTGCAAAAAACTTTAAACTTTTGGTTGTGACAAATGTACCCGATTAATCCACAGGTTCTCTGCGCAAATCGTTGACATTGTTGGTTTAATGGGTATCATGCGAAGTCACCCATCGAATTAGGGGAAGGCACAATATGGCAGAGCGAAAACCATTCCTAGGAAACATCAAAGACGATCCCCAATTGCAAAAGCTGTTGGATGAATCGAGAGGTAAAGAAATAACGGAGGATGAACTGCGCGAACAGAGAATCAGTTTTGCTTTCGGCAATGCTCCGGCAAACGCGAAAAGCATCACCAAAGACAGCGTCAGAAAAGCATCGCAGCATATACTGTTGAAATCGTAAGCGCATTGGCCCGCCGCTTTAGCGGCGGGCTTGTACTCCTCGCATGTCAGTTCGTGAAAGAGATAATCCCGACCTCTACAATAGAATTCAAGAAAAAAACCTGCTACGCCAATACGATCTTCTAACAAACTGTATTGAAATCGGCCTCGAAAAAGGCATCGAAGCTTTCGATAAGTACACGCTCTGGGCGTTGAATTATGCAGCCGTGGCCAACATCGCCCAGTTTGGTGGACGTTTCAGGGAAGAGCCAATTTACGTAGCAGATCATATCCCGCCCAGATTCGAAGAAGTCCCGCACCAAATGGATCTATTCTTTTCGTTCATCCATGAGAATTGGGCTAGTGAAGGTGTTGGCGACCATCCCACGAGTCTTGCTGCTTACGCTTTGTGGCGGCTCAATTGGATACACCCCTTCGTGGAGGGTAATGGCCGGACTGCACGAGCAGCTTGCTACTACCTTATCTGCCTTAAGCAAGGACGAGTTCTCCCCGGCAAGAAAATAGTCCCCGAAAGGATCAGAGAAAACCGCGATCCCTACTATTCAGCATTGAAAGCTGCTGACAGGCGCTGGGACGAAGGGCACCTCGACGTGTCATTAATGGCTGACTATTTGGCTGATCTACTCAAAGGCCAACTTTCCGAATAAATTCAAACTGAGACCTACCATACTCGTCCCTCACTTGTCGTAGTGCAGAAGTGAATGGACGTCGTACTGCCGCAGCTTGTCACGGCCTTTCAGGAAGTCCAGCTCGACAACGAATCCCAGCCCGGCAATTTCCGCTCCCAGCGATTCGGCCAGTTTGGCAGTCGCTTCTGCCGTGCCGCCGGTTGCCAGCAGGTCATCCACGATGATTACGCGTTGCCCTTGCTCAATGGCGTCCTTATGAATTTCCAGAGTGTTCCGGCCGTATTCGAGTGCGTAATCATACTTTTCGGTGGGCGCCGGCAGCTTCCCTGGCTTACGTACCGGTACAAATCCGGCATTCAGGCGATAAGCGAGCGCCGGGCCAAAGATGAATCCCCGCGCTTCCATCCCCAGCACCAGGTCAACATCTTTTTCCAAGTAATGCTCCGCCAGTGCGTCAATCAGGGTGGCCAGCCCACGGCGATTCTTGAGCAAGGTGGTGATGTCATAAAACAGAATGCCGGGTTTAGGAAAATCAGGGATCTCGCGAATCAGGCCCTTTAGCGGCTCACAGTCCATGGTTGCTCGCGCGTGCGGGGCATTGCTCATTTACCAGGCTCCTTCGATTCGGAAGGTATTAAGACCGCCGATAGGGTTGGCGTCCAACTCCCGCACATCGTCCACCCGTGCCGCGCGGGGACCTTGCTGCAAGCGCGACTGAAGGCCCACCAGTTGCCCTTGAGTTCCCATGGCGAAAACCTCGACGCTGCCATCGGAATTGTTGCGCACCCAACCGGCAATCCCCAGCAGGTGCGCTTCGCGCTCCACAAACCACCGGAAGCCGACTCCTTGCACGCGCCCCCGGACCAGGTAACGCCGGGCAAATAATGAATTCTCGGGGCTGATCATTTTTTCCAGAATGCGTTGACAATGCGTTGACGGGTTGCGGAACCCTGCTCGCAGTTATATTTGCATTCTAATTTCCGAATTGCACAGTATTGCTAAGCCCGGGAAAGGTATGCCCCTTCCGAAGTGTCCACGCGAATTTTTTCGCCTTCGTTAATAAAGGGAGGAACTTGCACTACCAGGCCGGTCTCGGTCTTGGCTGGTTTGGTTACACTCGACGCGGTCGCACTCTTAAGTCCCGGCTCTGTCTCGATTACCTTCAAATCGACGGTTTGCGGCAGCTCAATACCTACGGCTTTGCCGTCAAAAAACTCGACGCGGATCGGCAGATTCGCGGTGAGATAGTCCACTGCGTCCCCCAGAACCTCCCTGGTCAGGTGAGTCTGTTCGTAGTTCGACGTGTCCATGAAGTAGTAGCTGTCACCATCGCTGTACAGATACTCCATCTCGACCTCGTCAACGTTGATCCGCTCGATGGGATCGGGTGAGCGGAAACGGTGCTCGAACATGGCGCCGGTGCGCAGGTTGCGAAGTTTGGCTTGAATGAACGCCCGCAAATTTCCGGGCGTCCGGTGCTCGACACTGAACACGGAATGCAAGTCTTTATTGTGCTTAATGATCATGCCGGGACGAAGTTGTGTGGCTGGAATGGCCATGCTTATTGCTCTCCCTCACTTTAGTTACGGCTGACCGAAGAGTCGGACAGTCACGGTTGGCGGACGGGGACTAACCTGTGTATTTTATACGACTTGCCAGAATTTGGAAATCAGACCGAATTGGTTTCCGCAGGGTCGGGCCAGGCAGGTAAAATGTCACGTGGTCGACTCCGGACGCTAAAATCTTCAGACGAGGTGCATTCATGACTGAACGCAAATATGAATCCGATGGCGGCAGCAACATCGGTACCGCGATCACGTTCCTTCTCATTGGTCTGGGCGCGGGCGCGGTATTGGGAATGGTCATGGCTCCTAAAACCGGCCGCCAGATCCGCCGCGATTTGCGTCGCGGGTACGATAGTGCACGCGAAACCCTTGATGATTGGAAGGAGACCGCGCGCGATTTCGCGGAAGGCGCCATGGAGCGCGGTTCTGGTTTCGCCGACGATCTGCGCGACCGCGTCACCCCGCTGGCCCGGGGCATTCGCCGCGGCTAAAGCTTACCGGAACATTGATCCAAGAAACCCCTTCAACCTTACCAAGATCCCCTTGTGTTCAAGTCTGGAGTCCGGGGGAAGAACCAGGACAGCGGGGAGAGGGGGCGCCGGCTTTCCTGATAGCGGTAAGGCCGCCGCCTCTAAGATCGGCGCTGGAGGGGTCCGCGCCCGGGCCTTTGCCCGTTCCGTGCCGCTGAAAACCAGGGGCGCATCAACTTCCACTTTTATCGCGCCCGCCTGCGCCTCCGGGACCGGCTTGGTCTCCGATGCATCGTCCCCGGAGCTTGCGGGCGACCCAGAAGGGCGGGCGCTTACGTCGCCAGAGCTCGCGATCTGCAAGTTCGTGCCCGCCTGGTCCTCTGGAATGACGGGGCCTGCTTCAGCCGAAGCGCGCGAAACTGGCACCTGCCGCGCGGGACATCCACACGGCGCGACGGGACTCTCCACGGTTTGCAGATTCCCCTGATGGAATAGCACCTGCTGGTCCGGCTTGATCTCGTAGGTTCCGGTGCCCAGCAACTCTGCAACCACCACGGAAGAGGTGCTGCCTGGCAGTGAACTCACGCAGGTACTGCCGTGGGAATCGGCGCTGACAGCGAAATTAAATTCGCCGGGGCCGGGAAGCACGATCCTGAAATCAGGAGTGAGGACGGAATCAGACGACTCCTCCAGGTGATACCGGGTTTCCATCGCTCCGGTACTCATACCCAGCATCAGGTCTTGACCATTTGAGGATGTAGTTACTGAAAGTGTTGTTCCTGGGCACACCCGCACTTCGCCCCCACGCGCAAGGCGCAAAACAGCCGTCTCTGCTCCCGCCGTGATCGAAGAACCGGACGCCACCCGGTCTCCGGCCTCTACCAGCGTGCCAGAGCTGCTTTCGGAAAATGGCACCGCTACCGGCTGCACTCCTGACGTAAAAGCGGGTACTGAAGCTGGCTTGGAAGGCGCAGCCAGGTCGGCGCGCAAGCGTATGTTGAGACGGTTGCCCAACGCGTCCCAGGTGTAGCGCACCGGGCTGGCAAGATCTACCACAATGCGGGTAACCGCCGGCCCGCTGCGGTATTGGTTAATGCGAATGTCTTTAATTTGCTCGTTGCGAAAAGGGATTCGTTTCCGAGTCGTGCTCAGGATTGATGCGGGAAGATCAATGACCAACCGCAGCGGCCCTTCCAGCAGCTGCAACGCGGGGGTCAGCGGGAGGGACGATACAACCTCTAGAACAGGCCCAGCCTCTCCAGGCACAACTCTAACGGTCCGCACTTCGGCCGCCGCCGGGGTCCGGGCCGCCGCCGAAACCGGCGCCAAGGCAAGCAGAACCAGCACACAGCATTGGACTCGATCGCAAGACAAAGGGCTACCAAATTTGCGGGTATTGCGATGAGAGTAGCACTACTTCAAGGGTTTAGAAAGACTAAGAGTGGGTACGATAGGACGATAGACTCAAGCCTCTGAGAGAAACTCGTACTCGTCAATCACTGCGGCAACTGGAACTCTACTATCAGAGCCTCCACTTTCTACACGAACAACTTTGCCCTTGCAGCGCACGCGGATGCTTTCGGTAAGAGTAATTTCAGGCGGGAGGGTAAGCGTGAACTCAATCTCCGAGCCGGGGGCCAGAGCCGAGTCCATGTAAAAGCAGATGCCGCGGGCGCTCACGTCCCGGGTCTGAGCGACAAGTTCGGCGGCGGGTTTGCCGCCGTTATTCACGGAAAGCGGCAAGCGCAACGCAAATCGCCGGGTAGCCCTTTTTTCTGCCGTCTGAACTTCCACCATGGTTCTCCTAAGCTTCCTAAGAATAACCCGCCGCGATGGCAAGTCAAGCTGAACTTCCGCCGGGGAACCCGCAACTGACTGCGGTTTTAATATAACCTGATGAGAACAAGCATGGTTTTCGTGCTCGACAACTACGACTCTTTCACTTATAACCTGGTGCAATATCTGGGCGAACTGGGTGCGCACGTGGTGGTGCGCAGGAACGATCAGGTCACGATCGAGAAGGTGGAATCGCTGCGGCCGGAGCGTATTGTAATCTCCCCAGGACCATGCACGCCGCAGGAAGCCGGTATCAGCATCGGGCTTTTCCGGCAGTTCACCGGCAAACTTCCTATTCTGGGGGTCTGCCTAGGTCATCAGGCGCTGGGAGCTGCCTTTGGCGCGAAGGTGGTGCGCGCGCCTCACCTGATGCACGGCAAGACCAGCAAGGTGCAGCACGATGGGCGAACTATTTTCAAGGACCTGGAATCTCCGTTCATTGCGACCCGATACCACTCGCTCATTGTCGAAGAAGTTGGCCTGCCTTCAGAACTGGAAGTCAGCGCCTACACCACGGAAACTGACGGATCCCGAACCATCATGGGACTTCGCCACCGTGAATTCCCTGTCGAAGGAGTGCAGTTCCACCCGGAGAGTGTACTCACCGGGGAAGGGAAGAAACTGATTAGCAATTTTCTTGACCTGCCGGTCCGCACATAGAATTTTCCGAACCACGCTACGCATTCCTGGCCGCTTCCACTGCCCTCATCACCGCCTGAGCCTTGTTGATCGATTCCTGATACTCACTTGCCGGGTCCGAATCTGCCACAATGCCTGCGCCCGCTTGCAAGTACGCTTTTTTGCCCTTCATCAGCATGGTGCGAATGGCGATGCACGAATCCAGGTTGCCGGCAAAGTCCGCATAGAGCACTGAGCCGCCATAAATGGCGCGCCTGGTAGGCTCCAGTTCTTCGATGATCTGCATGGCACGGACCTTGGGTGCGCCGCTCAGAGTGCCGGCGGGAAAGCAGGCGGCGAAGGCGTCAAGCGCATGAAACTCAGGACGCAGCTTGCCCTCCAGCGCCGACACAAGGTGCATCACGTGAGAGTAGCGCTCTACATACATCAGGTCTTTCACTTTCACCGAGCCGTACTCGCTCACCCGCCCCAAGTCGTTGCGGCCGAGGTCAACCAGCATGACGTGCTCGGCGCGTTCTTTCTCATCGTTCAGCATTTTTTGTTCGAGCCGCTGGTCTTCAGCTTCATCCCGCCCGCGAGGATGCGTGCCCGCAATCGGCCGATACTCAAGCCTGCGCCCCGTGGCCCGGACTAGCATCTCCGGCGAGGAACCGAGTACGTGCGTGTCTCCCATTTTCAGGAAGTACATGTAGGGCGAAGGATTCACTGCCCGGAGCGCGCGATAAATGGCGAACGGAGGAACTTCCGGAGTGAAATCCTGGCGCTGCGAGAGCACGACTTGAAAGATGTCTCCCGCCGCAATGTACTGCTTCGCGGTCCTGACCGACTGCTCAAATTCCTTGCGCGTAGTTACCGGACGCACTTTCATTTTTCCGGCCCGGCGCTTGCTGGCCTTTCGCCAGTTTCCAGGGCGCAGGCCGGAAGTTAATTTCTTTTCGAGCACGGCAATGTCGGTGACTGCCCGATCGTAGGCCTTCCCCGGAGATTCATTCCTCACATCCGCCGCGGCAATGATGTGAATCTGGTGGCGCAGGTGATCGAATGCCAGCATCCGGTCAAAGAACATCAGCACGCAATCGGGGAGCTGCAGATCGTCTTCGGTATCGGCGCCAATGTTCTCGAGCTGGCGAACAATGTCGTAGGAGCAATACCCCACTGCTCCGGCGGTAAAGGGAGGCAGTCCGGACACTGAAGCCGGCCGATGCTGCTGCAACAGCTCTTTCGCGATCTGAAAAACATTCCCTTGCCGAACTTCGCGCTTCTTTCTTCTCTCCAGGACAATCTCACCAGCGCAGGCGCGCAGTTGCATGTAGGGACGCGCACCCAGAAACGTGTATCGCCCAATCTGTTCGCCCCGCTCTACTGATTCGAGAAGAAAGGCGTTCGACTCGCCACCTGAAATGGCCAGAAATGCCGATACCGGCGTCAGCAGGTCCGCCATCACGGACTTCACCACTGGCACCAGGGTGGAGTTGCGCGCGAGCCGGGAAAATTCTTTGTAGTCGGGACGGATCATCAGGTTTTATTCACTAACGAGGAGCCGAACTCGGGGTCTTCACCTCAATAAAAAAACCGTATTCACCACAGAGGACACAGAGAGTACACAGAAAATCGTGACGTTTTCTCAATCCCTTCTCGTGCAATCTCGGCGTACTCGCGGTAACTCTAGTAGGGACATTCGAACAGAGGGAACATTATAGGGGCAGCGTCGAAAAGGGCGGTCCTACAGGATTTTCTTGCCAAAGGCCGAGAGCGACAACTCAACCGCCAGATCCGCGGTGCGGTTGTGCTCGTCAATCACCGGATTCACTTCCACGATTTCGAAGCTCACCATACGACCGTGGTCGGCGATGATTTCCATCGCCAGGTGGGCCTCACGATAAGTCGCTCCGCCGCGCACAGGGGTGCCCACGCCGGGCGCATCTTCGGGATCCACCCAGTCCATATCCAGAGAAACGTGGTATCCGGCGGTTCCACGCCCGGCCATGCGCAAAGCCTCTTCCATTACCGTGCGCATGCCGCGCTCGTCAATGTCGCGCATGGTGAAGACGCCAATGCCAGCCCTGCGGACGTTTTCTTTCTCGACCGCATCAATATCGCGGACTCCTACCAGCACGCAGTTTTCCGGTGCGACCTTGGGCGAGAAATCGAAAATATTGGCAAGCTCCGGGGGGCCGAGTCCCATGATCGCAGCCAATGGCATACCATGCACGTTGCCGCTCGGTGAACTCTCCGGAGTATTGATGTCGGTATGGGCGTCAATCCAGATCATCCCCACTTTCTGATTCTGGCGACGGTAAAATTCCGCGACTCCCGCCACGGTACCAGCACCCACAGAATGGTCGCCGCCCAACACCAGCGGGACCTTTCCCGCTTCCAAAGTCTTGAGCACCAAGTCGGCTTGTTTAGTACAAGTGGCTGTAATCTCTTTCAGGTATTTGGCGTGCGGGTCGCCTTCTTTTTTTTGCTCGGCGATAGCGACGACGATGTTGCCCGCGTCTTCGACGACGTGTCCCAGGGCTTCCAGGCGCGCTTCCAGTCCCGCCACGCGGACCGCCGATGGCCCCATGTCCACCCCGCGCCGCGATTGCCCGAGATCAAGCGGCACACCGATGACGCGGATCTTGCGGGACACGATATTCGAAGAAGCTGGTGTCATTGCCGTTCTCAAAGTCATTAAACCGCAGAGTTCGCTGAGATCGCAGAGTCAGGAAATTCATTCACAATTCTGCGGACTCCATTTTTCAACATCGGAACGTGAAAATTTAATCAGAAGGCCGGCCTTGCATCCGTACAGCGCAGCTAAGAAAGCAGTTGGTTTTACCTTCTTGTACACCACCGGCCAACGGCTTCTGCTGTTCTACCTTCAACCCGCGTTCTCTGAGTTCAAAGGTGGACTCTAGCAGGTCTGGACCAACCGCACGGTGTACTTCGAGCGGCGCCGATGATCTGCCCGGTAATAGCGTTGAGTCTATCTCTCTCTTCCACAGCTTTTTGCCAAACTCCTCCGCGGCCTCTGCGATCTCCGCGCTCAAATGGTTTAGGGGTACAGCCGGTGGAGCGTTCTTGCAAAGGGAATTGTCTCCCTTACATGCTCCAGGCCGCAAATCCACGCCACCACGCGCTCGATTCCCATGCCAAATCCACCGTGGGGCACCCCGCCGAACTTGCGCAGGTCTAAATACCACTTGAAAGACTCTTCCGGCAAGCCATGCTCGCGAATGCGTTGCAGCAGCAGGTCGTAAGACGCCATACGCTGCGAACCGCCGATGATTTCCCCGTACCCTTCTGGTGCCAGCACATCCACACAGAGGGCGAGTTCCGGCCGCTGCGGATCAGGCTCCATGTAAAACGCCTTCACCTTTGCCGGATAACGATGCACCATTAGCGGCTTATCGAATTGCGCCGAAAGGTAAGTTTCGTCCGGCGAGCCCAAATCTCCGCCCCATTCAAATTTGCTTTCGAGTTCGCCTTTCGCGTGGCCTGCCTGCAGCATGTTCACCGCTTCATCGTAGGTAATGCGGGGAAACGGGGCGGCAATCTTCTCCAGCTTGGAGATATCCCGCGTGACCGTTTGCAGATCGCCGCGGCGCTTTTCCAGGCAGCGCTGCACCAGAAAGCTGAGTAGGCCTTCTGCCAGATCCATCAGATCTTCCAGGTCGGCGTAAGCGACCTCCGGCTCGACCATCCAGAACTCAGTCAGATGGCGGCGCGTTTTGGATTTCTCCGCGCGAAAAGTTGGCCCGAAAGAATACACCTTCCCCAGCGCCATGGCCGTGGCTTCGATATACAGTTGACCCGATTGCGTCAGGAATGCCTGCTCGTCGAAATAATCCACCGGAAACAGCGTGCTGGTACCCTCGCAGGCAGCGGGAGTAAGAATGGGAGGGTCGGTCAGGGTGAAGCCGCGATCGTCAAAGAAATCGCGCGCCGCCTTGATGATCTCAGCCCGCAATCGCAGGATTGCAGCCTGCCGCGGGGTGCGGATCCACAAGTGACGGTGGTCCATCAGAAAGTCAACGCCGTGTTCCTTAAGCGAGATAGGGAACGGGTCGTCCTCAGAAACCCGCTGCAATACCTGCACATTCGATACATCGAGCTCATAACCGCCGGGCGCGCGTTTGTCGGCCCGTACCTTACCTTCGACAATTACGCTCGATTCCTGGGTGAGACCCTTGATCGCGTCGAAAACTTCAGCCGGAACCGCGTTCTTCGGCACCACGCCCTGGATGGTGCCGCTGCCGTCACGAAAAATAGGAAACAGCAGCTTCCCGCTCTCGCGCAGGTTATAGAGCCAGCCGCGAATGGTAACCGCTTGACCGTCGTGCTTTCCGATTTCAGCGATTGTGGTTGCAGGTGAGGTCATTATTATTCAAGGCATTGCACTGCACAGAACCCACGCCTCCCAGAAGGCATCCGGAAGTCCCGGCATTCTCAGGGGTGAAGATTTTTACGCAGGTACAAGATTTCCGAAGATCTCATTCATCTTTTCAATCGGATTGATCTTTTCGTTGTCTTCAATTTCCAGCAGCAGCGGCGGCTTGTGCGGCGCGTCAGACAACAACTCGAGCGCTTGTTTCCAGTCAATGGTTCCAGCGCCGGGCCAAAGATGCGAGTCGCGGTCCTTGTCATTGTCGTGCACGTGAGTGGAGTGGATATGGTTCTTCAGCGTCTCAAATGCCGAAGGTACATCGGTCATCATGTGGGCGTGCCCGGTGTCGAAACACACACCTATATCGTCGAAATGGGAGACGCGGATGAATTCGACGAGACGTTCCGGCGCGGAAAGCTCATTGGGAATATTTTCCAGCAGCAGGCGCACGCCGAGCGGCTTGGCAAAGGCGCGTAAGTGTTCGATCGAGGTCATCGCCGCTTCGAATTTGCGCTCCTCGTACGACTCATTGGGCAACCCAATGTGTTGCACCAGGAAGCGAAACGGGATTTGCTCCGCCAGTTCGATGGCGCGTTTGATTTCGTCCATGGCCTCGATCCGCGCTGCCCGGTCGGTGGAGGCGACATTTACCGGGGGGGAACCCGTCCGTCCCCACTCGTAGTCGGCATAAAGCGGGGCGTGGACTGAATGCAGGGGAACGCCGCTGGTACGAAACCAGTCGGCAATCTCGCGAACGTGCTGCTTGCGGTTTGCGTAGTCCAGATGCTGCCGCGCGCCGAAGATTTCAATTGCCTGCGCCCCGCCGCTGACCAGTTTGTCCAACAACCCTGGATGCAGCCGCTCCTTGACGTAAATATAAGTGGAAACTGCTCTTAACATTTTTTGGTCGCCTTACAATCGCCGGGCTTGAGGGAAGGGCAGTAAGGACTTCTGAGGCTAAATTAACGCGCGAGGGCGAGTCAAATTATCTTCAAACCTGATCCCGCGCCTCTCCCAGCGTTATCTGCACATCCATTTTTCGTTTTCCGCGGTAGAACGTGACCTTGACGACGTCTCCGGCGCGATGATTGTTCATCATCTGTGTGAGGTCCTGCTGCTCATGCACCTGCTGGCCGTCGATGGCAACAATCAGGTCGCCGCCGACCATGATTGGCATATTTCCCAAGTAAGCGCGCTCCGTGCCACCCTTGAGTCCCGCCCGCTCTGCGGCCCCTCCCGGGGTGACTCTGACGATCAGCAGGCCGTGGTCAGAAGCCAGGCCCAGCTCACCTGAAATGTCCGCACTCACCGGCAGCGTCAGCACTCCGAGCGCAGGGCGCCGCACCCTGCCAATCGTCAGCAGATCATTCAACACTGCCTTGGCGGTGTTGACTGGAATTGCAAATCCGATTCCAGCGTTCTGGCCCGAATTCGACGCGATCATGGTATTAATTCCGACCACCTCGCCACGCGAATTCAACAGTGGTCCCCCAGAATTCCCCGGGTTGATCGCAGCATCGGTCTGAATCGCTTCATCAATCGTCACCCCGTCGGGCTCCTGCACTGACCGGATCGAACTCACAATCCCGCTGGTTAGGGTTCCGGCAAGGCCGAAAGGATTCCCGATGGCATACACTTTTTGTCCTACTTGAAGACTTCTCGAATCGCCCAGGACCATGGCCGCCAGCTCCGGCGCTTTGATCTGTATGATCGCCAGATCGTGCGACCGATCGCTGCCTACGACCGTTGCACGGTACTTCTTCCGATTGTGCAAAGTAACTTCCACCTGCCGGGCGTCGGCGATCACATGGTAGTTGGTCAGCACGTGCCCATCCCGGTCGATGATGAAGCCTGAGCCCTGCCCTTCTTGAGGCACCAGCCCGTAAAAAAAATCGAACGCGACTGCCTTGGAGGTCACATTGACTACAGAACCGATGTTCTTGCGATATACAGAAATATTATTCTGCTCATCCTCATCCAGCGCTTCGTTGCTGGCCGCCTGGGTGATCTCAACCTTCGCCCCCGGTGCATTCATGATTCGGAAGATTCCGGGACGGTAGGTCGTGTAGTAAAAGAAAACACCCACCAGAACAACGGCGATTGCAATCGGTCTAAGCAGCTTCATGTTCAAAGCACCTTACCTGGTCGCGGAACTTAAAATAGAAAGAACATTCTACTGTGCCACGGGCCTTTGCGGCGTATGACCAATAGCACAAATCAGCAGAGCGGCGTTTTGATAAGGACAGTCCAGCCCCGCCGTATTCGGGCGCTGAAACACCACCCAGTTCACGCCCTGGCCCTGGTGCAGGCGCTCGAAATCAGCCTTCGCGAAGGTATTCCAGCCCTGCTGGGCCCGGACTTGTTCCAGCCAGGTCTGGGCCAGCGCTGGGAACATGGTCACCGCGCCGCTGTCCTTGACCCGGTCCGCCAGCATCGAGCGCTCCGCGATGGCACGAAAGCCGTGCTGATCTTGACCCGCCCGGCGCATGTGTTCGGGATCGAGGGCAAAATAGGCATCCACGGGCGTGTTGTCGCGAATCCAGACGAATGCCCGCACCCATTCATTGGAAGTTTTGGCTCCTGGCCATTCCAGGTGAGGAGTCGCGGGAAACAATTGCCGCTGCGCATAGAACATTCCCGCACAAAGCGGGATTGACATTGTCAGCCATCTCCACAACTCAGTTTTAAGGACATATTCCGCCAGCAGCCCTCCGGAAAACACCACCAGCAAGATGTAGATCAAGTGCACGCTGCGCATGGGTTGTAGTTCCACAAACCTCGCGAACTTCGGCGGCGCGGTGACCACTAGTCCGGCGACCAGGAACAGAACACCGAAGATAACGGCGGCAGAGCAGATCACCTCTAAGTTGGCGAGGCCTTTGCTGCGAGCGATTCGCCCGAACCACCACAGGATGACGAGTGGACCGATGATCCCCAGCCATTCGTACCATTCCCATCGCAGCAGGAAGAAATAAGAGTGACTGTCAAGCACCTGCCGATAAGCATTGCTGACTGGAGGGAAAAGCCCCATGGGGAAAAGAATCAGTGCCGCGGCAGATTGTGGCGTTATCAGTAGGGTGGCATGTTGTCTCCAGGCCAGCAGCACCACAAATACTAGACCGAAGCCCGCCATTAATGGGTGAACCACGGCGGTAATGATTAGCCAAGCAATCGCCCACCGATAATGCTTTTGGATCAAATTCACAACAATCCAGGTGACAGTCACGGTAGAGAACGACCTGGGGTTGAGATACTGATCCATGATGTAGAGGGCGGTCCCGGCAACTGGAATCGTGAGCAGCGCCGCCATTAGCGCGGCGCCACCCCAGGCAGACCGCGCTGTCCCAAAACAGAGCCGCGCCAGCTTCCAGCTCGCCAGCAGCAACAAGAAAATGCAGGTGAAATGCCATATCAGCAAGAGCCACTCCAATGGCAGATGGGCCAAGCGGACTGACCAGGCGATGAGGTTCGGAAATAAAGTCAACTTTGCATGGGAGGCAAAAAAAACGTCATTGAACGGAAACAAAGCCGGATTCAGCAGCTTTTTAACTCCCGGTATGTAGATTTCCGCATCTTCAACGAAAGGATGATAGCCGTGCACGAAAATTGCAGCGGCAGTTAGAAGAGTCAGGGCCGCCCAATCTTTCGCTCGCACCCGTCCGGCAGATATCACTTCCGGTGGGTGGAGCAAGCTACCGGGAGCTGCCGGCGATTCCGCGCGCATAGTAGTCGGCGACACCCGGCTCCAGTCTTCGTCCCTTGGGACTGAAAATTCGGAACTGCGCGAGTCCCCATTTCTGCAAAGCGAATTGCAGAGTGGTCCCCAGAACTCCAAGTCCGTATTTCACGCTGCCCCGGAAGTTGATGGAGGAGGCTTCGGGAAAATATTTGGTGGGGCAGGACACTTCGCCGATCTTGAACCCGAAGTAGGCGCACTGCGCCAGCATCTGGTTATCGAACACAAAATCGTCGGAGTTCTCGAGCAATGGCAACTGGGTGAGGACCTGGCGGCTGAACGCGCGATATCCGGTGTGATACTCGGATATTTTGATCCGTAGAAAGACATTTTCAAAGGCGGTCAAAAAGCGGTTGAAAATGTATTTGTAGAGTGGCATGCCGCCATGTAGCGCTTGGCCGCCAATGATTCTCGACCCTAAAACCACGTCATACACCCCATAAGCAACCATGCTGGCCATCGCGGTTACCAGCAAGGGGGTGTACTGGTAATCCGGGTGCACCATGATGACCACATCGGCGCCTTCGGCGAGGGCTTCGGTGTAGCAGGTCTGTTGATTGCGCCCGTACCCGTAATTCCGGTCGTGCACAAAGTGCACCAAGCCCAGCTCTCGCGCCACTTCCACCGTACGGTCCGCGCTGTTGTCATCAACCAGAATGCGGATATCAACGAGCTCGGGCAGATCTGCCACTGTAGCTGGAAGCGTTCGCTCCGCGTTGTACGCGGGCATTACAACCGCAATCCGTTTCTCGTTGAGCATCTTTTGATCCTGAGGCGCGGGCGGGCGCCGCTCCCTGATTTACACTCATCATAAATCATGAGTTCCTCGACTCCGCCGTTGAGAAGAATCCGTTTTGCCACCAGCGGAACCAAGCTCATTCACATTGATTTTCTGCTGACTGGAATCGTGATGACTTTCCTCGGCCCCATGCTGCCGGTCTTCTCGGCACGGTGGTCACTGCCTGATGTCCGCGCCGGATACCTGATCTTCGCGCAGTTTTTCAGTTCCATGTTCGGGATGTTGCTTTCAGGCGTCCTGGTGCAGCGCGTTGGATACCGCCTGACCTTGATGGCCGGATTGGTGCTGATGGCGGCGGGGATGGTTATGCTCGCATCCGGTCCTTTCCTCATGGGCATCGCGTCGGTTTGCATTCTCGGCATTGGCTACGGAATCACCACCCCGGCAGGAAATTTAAGAACCGCTGAAATAAACCCTCAGCACAGGGCCGCCGCCCTGAATGTGATTAATGCCGTCTGGGGGATTGGAGCCATGAGTTGCCCCTTTTTGATTGCCACTGCTCAGCGGGCACACCAGGTTTCACTGTTTCTCTATGGGACGGCGGCAGCATTGCTGGTCCTTTTGCTGACTCTGGCGGCTGCACGCTTTGTCCCGGATACTCGCGCGCGCGCGACTTCATTCCCGGATTCGGGGCGGAGTTTTTGGAAATCCCCTATCTTGCCGCTCATCTGTGTTCTGTTTTTCATTTACGTCGGCACCGAGACGTCGTTCGGCGGATGGGTCGCCATGTACGCGCGCCGGATAGGAACCAGCGAGGCTTCGCTGGCTGCGATGACGCCTTCATTCTACTGGGGAGCGCTGCTGGTGGGCAGATCCTTAGCGCCTGTGGGCTTGAAGTTCATTCGAGAGACCACGGTCGCCTCTGCCGGACTGATGCTGGCGCTCGCCGGCTGCCTTCTTCTGGTCATCGCGCACAGCATGGCGTTGATTGTTGCCGGTTCGGTGCTTGCCGGACTGGGGCTTGCCTCCATTTTTCCCATAAGCGTTTCATTGTTGCCCAGATGGTTTGGTGATTCGGCGCGCAGCGCCAGCGGCGCTGTATTTTCAAGCGGAAACCTGGGAGGGGCGATCGTCCCTTGGGTAGTGGGCGCGGTATCCTCGCACTACGGGAGCCTGCGCCTGGCCTTTTTTGTGCCGCTGCTGGGCGTGGCCACAATGCTCGCTTTTTACATCAGTCAGCGAACACCGCGACCTGATATTCGGAGGTCGTGAACACTTGCGGAGCGTTTCAGCGCAAGGGACAATCAAACCTGCTCGCCCTCGCCCGTTGCCGGGTTTTGACTCACGTTTTTATTGATAAAATGATAACCACAGCTCATGTCACGCACTCTCTTCGAGAAGGTCTGGGATCAGCACGTCGTCGCGACGCCCGACGGACAACCACCGCTGCTGTACGTGGATTTGCACCTCGTCCACGAGGTCACGTCTCCGCAGGCATTTGACGGCTTGCGCGCCGCCGGACGCAAGGTCCGTGAGCCTCTGCGCACCATTGCCACCGTGGACCACAATATTCCGACGGAGCCGCGCGGCACCCCTATTTTCGATCCCATTGCGAAACGCCAGATCCAAGCGTTGCAGGGCAACTGCAAGGAATTCGGAGTTCGGCTGTTCGACGTTGATTCGCCCGATCAGGGTATTGTTCACGTGATTGGGCCGGAGCTTGGGTTTACTCAGCCCGGAATGATTATCGTTTGTGGCGACAGCCACACCAGCACACATGGGGCATTCGGCGCACTGGCGTTCGGCATTGGTACCTCGGAGGTCGAGCACGTGCTCGCCACCCAGTGCCTGCCCCAACGCAAGCCGAAGACGATGCTCATTAACGTGAGCGGCAAGCTGCCGGAAGGCGTCACCGCCAAAGACCTTGCCCTGGGAATTATTGGCAGTATCGGCACCGACGGGGCGACGGGGCACGTGGTCGAGTACGCGGGCGAAGCGGTGCGCTCGCTCTCCATGGAAGGCCGGATGACGCTGTGCAATATGAGCATTGAAGCCGGCGCCCGCGCTGGCATGGTTGCGCCCGATGACATCACATTTGCGTATGTGAAAGGTAAGCGTTTTGCTCCAAGCGGCAAAGACTGGGATGCGTCCGTGGCGCAATGGCGCACAATGGCATCGGATCCGGGAGCGAAGTACGACACCCTCATCGAGATCAATGCCGCTGCCCTGGCGCCATTTGTGACGTGGGGAACAAATCCCGGCATGGTGGTAGCGGTTACCGGCCGGGTGCCCGAGCTGCCGGCAAACGGAGCTGATCGCGGCAGCGCCCAGCGCATGCTCGAATACATGGGCCTCGAACCCGGCACTCCGATGAGCCAGATTGGCATAGACCGCGTGTTCATCGGGTCTTGCACCAACTCGCGGCTGGAGGACCTGCGCGCCGCGGCCCGAGTGGCGAAGGGGCATAAGGTGGCGGCGGGCGTTCGCGCCATGGTGGTCCCCGGATCGCAAAGCGTAAAGCATGCGGCCGAGCAGGAAGGCCTGGATAAAATTTTTCAGGAAGCAGGCTTCGAATGGCGCGAATCAGGCTGCTCGATGTGCCTGGGCATGAATCCGGATATTCTGCGTCCAGCTGAGCGCTGCGCCTCAACCAGCAATCGCAATTTCGAAGGACGCCAGGGCCGTGGCGGCCGCACCCATCTGGTGAGTCCCATGATGGCGGCGGCAGCGGCCATTGCCGGGCACTTCACGGATATTAGAGACTGGCGGTTTCACTGATGCAGCCCTTTCGCAAACACAACGGCAAGGTCGCTCCGCTATACCGGGCGAACGTCGATACCGATCAGATCATTCCCAAGCAGTTTTTGAAACGAATCGAGCGCACTGGTTTTGGCGAGTTTCTTTTTAACGATTGGCGACGGTCGTCTCAGGGCGTTGCCGATCCCTCGTTTGTGTTGAACCAGCCGCAGTATACCGGCGCCAGCGTCCTGGTTGCGGGGAAAAATTTCGGCTGCGGCTCATCGCGAGAGCACGCGGTCTGGGCGCTGGCGGATTTTGGTTTCCGCGCCGTGATTGCGCCCTCTTTCGCCGACATCTTTGCCAACAATTGCGCGAAGAACGGGGTGCTCACGATTGTTCTCAGCGAACCAGAGACGGAAGAACTGGCTCGCAGAGCTGCAGAAAATCCAGACTACCAACTGAACCTTGATCTTGAAGAATGCATGGTGCGCGACGACTTAGGCTTCACGGCGCGTTTTGAGATTGACGAGTTCACGCGCCAATGCCTGCTCGAGGGCCTGGATGATATTGCCCTGACGCTTCAGCAGGAAGCGGAAATCACAATGTACGAAGCCAGGCATCCGGTACCCGTGGCCTGGAGATCAATGCGGTAAATTCGGTTGTGCAGCCGCCAAGTTTAAGAAACCGCAACGGGCGGGGGCATCTCGAGCCGCGCGCTTCATGCAAATGATGTTCCGCCGGCGCCTACTCCGTAAGCTGGCAATTATAATTTCTGCGGATGCGAAACCTGCTGCGCGTTGTCTGGATAGCTCTGATTCTGCTGATCGTGGCGCTACTGTCGGCGCTGGCGACTATGAGCCTGGCGATCCATGGCCGCGAGGTCGCCGTACCCGATCTGCGGAGCAAGACTCCCGCGGAAGCTCACCGCATGGCTGACGAAGCTGGGCTCGCGATGCAAGTCGAAAGCAATTACTTCAGCGCCACCATTCCGGAGGGAAAAGTTCTCTTCCAAATGCCTGCCCCGGGCGCGGTGGTGCGACGGGGATGGACGGTGCAGGTGGCGCTCAGCCTGGGCCCGCAGCGGGTGGCAATTCCGCCGGTAGTCGGGGATAGCGAACGCGCCGCCGGCATCAGCATCGCGCAGCGCGGTCTGCAGATCGCTTCAACGGCGCGAACCGGAATTCCGGATTGGGAGGGAGGCCAGGTCATCGCTCAGAATCCGCCCGCTGACTCGACCGATGTCTCTGCTCCGAAGGTCAGCCTCTTAGTTTCGCAGGAGAATCTGCGGGCATTCGTGATGCCCCGCTTCACCGGCCAAACGTTGGGAAGCGTAACCGTGGTTCTGCAGAACGCCGGATTCAAAGTCGGGAACGTGACCGTGGTTGCACCCGCAGCGACCCCTTCGGCACCCGCCCCTGCAGCCACCGTCCCGGCAGCCGCCCATGCGGTGATCATGCCTTCTCCGGCATCTATCATCGTTTCCCAGGATCCCGCCGAGGGAGATAAAGTGTTCGCGGGTTCTGCAATCAATTTCGTAGTCAGGTGAAAAAACCCAGTCGGCTGGAAATTCTCAGCGTTTCTGCAGAAACGCTGCAAAAAATCCGTCGCAAGGGTGAACTCCTGGAATTGTGCGCAGATAGGGCCCGCTCACCAATTCATCGATAACTTCCCACCGTAGTTCGCCGGCTGTCGAAAGCTTCTGCAATTCTGCGCGACAGTCCATCACGTCGAACGAAGAATCTTCGGCCAGGGCATTGGCGATCACCTCTTCGTTCTCCTCGGGTTCGAGCGAGCATGTGGAATACACCAACCGCCCACCCGGCCCGGCCTGCTGCATGGCCGCGAGCAGAATCTGGGTCTGGTATTTCTGCAAAGGCGAAAGATCTTCCGGCCGAAGCCGCCATTTAATTTCAGGATTGTGTGCTAATGTGCCAGTTCCAGAGCACGGCGCGTCCACCAGCACTCGATCAAAGAACGCGCCGACCGGCATTTGCCGCGCATCGCCCGTGATCACTCGCACGTTTCTCTCAGAAACCAGTTTCCGTACCAGCGCCGCGCGGTGCGGATGCAGATCCATCGCCACAACCATCGAATCCGGATTTCGCTCCGCCAGGATGCGAGTTTTTCCACCCGGAGAAGCGCAGCAATCGAGAATGCTCCTGCCTTGGCCGGCCAGCAGGGCGACGAGTTGCGACGCTTCATCTTGAATGATCAACCGGCGCTCACGGAATGCCCTGGTGGCGGTGATCTCGCCTGATGTCACAATGAACGTTCCGGTCAGCAGCTTCCCCGGTTCAAGCAAGATGTTCTCGCGCTGCAGCTCTTCAATCGTCGCATGGCCGGTCCGAATGGCTGGTTTTTGAGCCGCCTGATCGTACTCGCAGATCTTGCGTGCGACCTTCCCACCATAGATTCGCGCCCAGCGCTCGACCAGCCATTCCGGATGAGCGTAGCCAGGATCGTGCTCGGAGCCCGCCCTCTGGATTTTTCGCAGCACCGCATTGACCATGCCGGCGGCGGAGCGCTTGCGCGCACTTTTCACGAGTTCGACACTTTCATTGATGGCGGCGTGCCTTGGGATGCGATCGAGATAGAGGAGTTGATAAGCTCCGATGCGGAGCGCCGTGAGCACCTCCAAGTCGAATCTGGCCAATGGTTGGGTGGAGAATTGCGCGATTCTGCCGTCGAGCACGCTGCGCCAACGCAGCACACCCATCGCTAATTCGGTGAGTAATCCGTGATCCTCGGATGAGAATTTTGAGTAACGAGACGAGTGCAGCAGCTCTGAGGCGTAAGACTCCCTTTTTTCCACCCGCATGAGGGTTTCGAATGCGGCAGCGCGAGCGGGGGAAACAGGCATGAAAGTTATTTTAGAGGCATTGCGCGATCAGACATCGGCTCCCCCGCGGCGCAGCGCTTCTGCTCACAATTTGTATTACTCGAACAGTGAACGCACCATCTTTGCTCGATAGGCAAAGATTGTTTCCACATCCTTCTTCACCTTCACTGCGTGAGCCATGCGACCGAAGACGCCAAACGGCAGTAAGTATTGGATCTCATCCGTGATGCGCGTGCCGGTTCCTTCGGAGGCGAAGCCGTGCTCGTGCCGCCAGAGCTTGTAAGGACCTTTCAGTTGTACGTCGACGAACCTGTAGGGCGGTTCCCACGCAACAATCCCGGTGGTCCAGTGAATCGGGAATATTCTCCAGCGCAACGAGTACCGGATGAGTGTGCCTGTGCGCATGGGCGTGGGCTCGACGCTCAAAATCTGAAAGTGAAGCCAAGGCGGGGTCAGCCGTTGCAGGTTCTCTGCTTTCGAGAAGAACGTGAAAACCTCAGCCAGCGGTCGCGGGACGCATTGCTCCGCACGGAGGACGAAAGGAGTCATGCGGCATCCCAGTAATGACCGACGAGTAGCAAATTCATGATAGAGGTAAAATCCTATTCGCCGAGTTTCTCTCCCGCTTTTGGACGGTAGCCACGAATGAAATCTCCGGCTGAGATACGCTTCTTTCCTTCCGGCTGAACCTCGAGCCACTCGAGAGCGGAGTTCCCGCCGCAGCCCACGAAAAGCCCTTCGTTTTCGACCAGCAGTTGCGCCTGGGGCACATTTACCGTAGCGGGCCGCGCGGCCGTGAGGTTCACAGTCTTGCCCCGGAAGCTCGTGAAGGCTCCCGGCCAGGGTTGAAATCCGCGAAGGCGGTTGTGGATTTCGCGAGCACTACGGCTGAAGTCGATCCGGCCATCTTCTTTCTTGAGGACCGGCGCCAGCGTGGCCTGTTCATGGTTCTGTGGCTGTGGATGAACCGTCTGGCTTTCGAGTCCGCGCAGCGTCTCAATCACCAGTTCTGCGCCCAGCGCCGCCAAGCGCGCAGAAACCGTTTGAGCCGTATCTTCTTCCGCGATTGCAAACGCCTGCTGCAGGAGAATATCGCCGGTGTCCAGATTTTCGTCGATGCGCATAGTGGTCACACCGGTGACTGGGTCGCCATTCGCAATTGCCCACTGGATCGGAGCCGCGCCTCGATACTTCGGAAGCAGCGAAGCATGCAAATTGATGTTGCCAAATTTCGATAGCTTCAGCATCCAGGGCGGAATGATGCGGCCGTAACCGACAACGATGATTGCTTCCGGAGCCAACTCCTCCAGCCTGGCCCGCAGTTCCTCATTCTGCTTTATTTTCTGGGGCTGGTAGAGCGGCAATCCCAGCTTTGCCGCGGCTTGCTTCACCGGAGACGCCGCCAGTTCCAGTCCGCGGCCTCGCGGACGGTCGGGCTGGGTCACAACCAGGCAGACCTGGTATCCAGACTCCACGAGTTTTTCCAGCGTGGGGACTGCGAATTGCGGCGTGCCGCAGAAAACCAGGGAGATCGGATGGTCGGCTGATAGGGTCATCGAATATTCAGATGTAAACTTTTGTTGTGGTCCGAAGGTTTCGCTTGCCGGCTTACATGGCGTTTAGGCCCACCTGATGACCAGGCGCCTGACCGAACGATTTTCTACCATTCCCCCGCTTTCACCAGCTTGCGTATTTTTCGCTTAATCAAATCGCGCTTGAGTGCGCTGATGTGGCTGATGTAGAGCTTGCCATTCAGGTGGTCGGTTTCATGCAGAAAGGCGCGGGCCATCAGCTCTTCTCCAGTTTTTTCAAACCATTTGCCATTCACGTCCTGCGCGCGCACCGTGACTTTATTGGCTCGCGTCACTGACTCGCGAAATTCCGGAATGCTCAGGCAGCCTTCACTCTGGGTCTGCTTGCCCTCTTTGTGGATGATCTCCGGGTTTGCCAGAACCAGCGTGGCCTTGGGATCTTCCTTGAAGGTAATGTCGATCACCGCCAGCCGCTTTGCAATGCCGATTTGCGGGGCCGCGAGGCCGACGCCTCTGGCCTCGTACATGGATTCGAACATGTCCTCAACCAGTTTCTTCAGGGCAGCTCCAAATTCCGTAACCGGTTCAGCCGGCTTTTCCAGTACCGGATTTCCAAACTTCAGGATGGGATAGATCATGCGATCGTTAGTTGTCGGCCGCGGGTCGTTGGTCGTGGCCACACTTTCAATAGTTCTTCAACTGTTCCAAATATCCATCGTAATTGCGGCAGGTCTCGGTCATCGAGTCGCCGCCGAACTTCTCCAACGCGCAGCGTGCCAGGGTAAGCGCTACCATTGCCTCTCCCGCAACTCCGGCCGCGGGAACCACGCAAACGTCGGAACGTTCATACGCTGCCTTGACCGGCTCGCGGGTGGCGAAGTCTACCGATTGTAAAGGACGCCGCAGGGTGGAAATGGGCTTCAGATAACCGCGCACGCGAATTTCCTGCCCGTTCGAAACTCCGCCCTCGATGCCCCCGGCGTTGTTCCTGGAACGAGTGAACTTGGTAAAACCCGAAGCTTCGCCGTAACCGATCGCATCATGGACGGCCGATCCCGGAGCATAAGCTGCGGCCACGCCTGCGCCTATCTCGACCGCCTTTACGGCTTGCAGCGACATGACGGCGGCAGCGAGCTGCGCGTCCAGCCGCTCGTCCCATTGAGCGTAGGTGCCCAGTCCGGGCGGGGCGCCGTGGGCAACTACCTCAAAAACGCCGCCTACGGAATCGCCGGTCCGCAGCACTTTGTCGACTTCTTCTTTCATTCGCTGTTCCGCATCGGGCTCGGCACAGTTCAGCAATACCTCTTCCTTGCAGCAGCTGGCCCGAATCATTTCCCAGGGAACTTCGTGCTCAGTATTGGCCGCCCCCACCGCAATGACATGACTCAACACTTCAATCTTCAGTTCACGAAGAAACAGTTTCGCGAGCGCTCCGATCGCTACCCGTGCCGCCGACTCGCGCGCCGAAGCCCGTTCCAACACGTATCTTGCTTCGGGAAAGTTGTGCTTTAGTGCGCCCGCGAGATCGGCGTGCCCCGGCCTGGGTGAAGCAACTCGTTTGTGAAGCGTGGGGTCGCCCGCTTCCACCGGGAGCTGCTCCTGCCAGTTCTTCCAGTCGCGGTTTTCGAGAAGCACGGCAATGGGCGAAGCGATTGTCTTCCCGTGGCGTATGCCCGAAAGAACTCGAGCGGCATCGCGCTCAATCTTCATCCTACCGCCACGACCGTAGCCCTGCTGGCGGCGCCAAAGCTCCCGATTCACGAATTGCAGGTCAATTTCGAGCCCGGCAGGCAACCCTGATAGGAAGGCGACCAATGCCTCTCCGTGAGACTCGCCGGAGGTAAAAAATTTCAACATTCGAGTCCGATTGTATCCGATGATGTAGAAACCCCTGAGTCTCCGGGCAAACCCGGCACCCTCGCAATCATCCAAAACCTCAGTTATTGGTGTATGTAGTTCGATGTATGCCCGGAGATGCTCACCAGATGGGAACAACAAGTTCACCCGGGTCGCAACCCGCGGGGCTGGCCCACTGGAGTTCCGGGTCTTCAGTTTTTGCAGCCAAGAGGTGAGTATTGCCTTCCAAAACGGGTTCCAAGTCTTCCCTGTTGAAAGCGGCCACGCCCCCGGCCGCCGAGCTCTCGCGCCAGTTGCTCAAGGTGCAGGAGGAGGAGCGGCGGCGCATCAGCCGCGAATTACACGATGAGACCGGGCAGTCGCTCATGGTCTTGCGCTACCACCTTGAACTGCTGGGCGGCGAGTGGCGCACCGACGACCAGCGCGCCAAAATTACGGAAGCTTTGGAAGTACTTGACCACGCCATCGAAGGCCTGCGACGAACGATTGCGCGACTCTCGCCCCGTGTGTTGGAGGAGCTTGGGCTGGTATCAGCCATCAGTCGCCAGGTGCAACTCCTATCGAGACACACTGGCATAAAGTCCCGGCTGCATCTGCCGCAGGAACTCGGCGGCCTCGAGCACGATCTGGAAGTTGCTCTTTACCGGTCAGTTCAGGAAGCCCTGCACAACGTCGCCAAGCATTCGCATGCCAGCACTTTCACGGTTAGCTTGATCCAGTCGGAAGATAAAGTAACCCTCCACGTTGAGGACGATGGGGTTGGATTCTCAACCCGGGTTGGCCAGGAAGGCGGCTTCGGGCTTACTGGAATGCGGGAGCGCGCTGTGGCGCTGGGCGGATCAATGAAAGTACATTCGGAAAAAGGCAAAGGAACACATCTGCGAATTGTTTTCCCCGCAACCGCGAGTCGCAGAACCCGCGGGCTGGGACGCTTGCCACGGCGGGCGTCAGCGGCATGAGGCCGCCGGAGATTGGGTGACGGATGTCAATTCGCTGTCTCATTGTCGATGATCACACGCTCTTCCGCGAAGGCCTCCGCCGGGTCCTCGCCAGCGAAATAGACCTGGAAGTTGTAGGGGAAGCGCGCGACGGAATGGAAGCCATCGACCAGGCCCGAATGCTGAGGCCGGATGTGGTTCTGATGGACATTGGCATGCCCGGCCTTTCCAGCTTCGAGGCGTCGCGCCGGATCACTCGCGAGCTGCCTGGCCGCCGCGTCATCTTCCTCACCATGTACGAAGACGAAGAGTATCTGCTGCAGTGTCTCGATGCCGGAGCATCGGGTTACATTCTGAAAGATGCACCCGCGCCGCGTCTCATCGGCGCCGTCCGTGACGTAAATGCTGGAAGAAAGTACCTCAGTCCGCAGATTCTGGGGAAGTTAGTGGATGATTTCCGGTCACGCTCTACCTCCGGCCTTGCCCGAGGCTCAACTCTTACCCCTCGCGAGCGCGAAGTCATCAAAATGCTGGCTGAAGGAAACTCGGTGCGGCAGGTTGCCGCCATCCTGCAGTTGAGCGTAAAAACCATCGAAGCGCATAAATTCAACTTGATGCGAAAGCTGAATATTCATAACAAAGCGCAGCTGGTCACCTACGCCATCCAGAAAAAGATCGTGAAGATGCCGGCTGGAGCTTAAGGATTATCCAGTCCCGTTCGGATAGACCAGTATCTTGCTCGCCTCTCCCGTTTTCAGCCTGTCCATAGCCCTCGAAAAATCTTTCATGGCGATGCGATCCGTAATTGCGGGGTGCAAGTCCAGCTTCCCGGCCTTGAGCAGGGCTGTCATCTGGTACCAGGTCTGATACATGCGCCGGCCATTGATTCCTTGAACAGTGATGCCCTTAAAAATGATGTCTTCAGAAAAATTCAATGAAATAGGCTTGGAAGTCAGTCCTAATAGCGAAATCCGTCCCCCGCGGCGAACAATGTCGAAAGCCGTCCGGATGGCCTTGGGATGTCCTGCCATCTCCAGAACAACATCCACACCCAGTCCTCCCGTGCGTTCCCGGAGAACGGCCTGAACGTCCTCTGATGAGGGGTCGAGCACCAGGTCTGCTTTCATTTCTGCCGCGATTCTGCGCCGATGTTCATTCACTTCGATTGCGAATACCTGCGCCGCGCCCGCAGCTCGCGCCACCGCAATCGAAAACAGTCCGATGGGGCCGCATCCTGTAATTGCCACAGTCTTCGCGGCAATCTCACCCGCAAGTACAGAGTGCACGGCATTGCCAAGGGGATCGAGAATTGACGCATACTCTTGCGGGATAGCGGGATCCAGCTTCCAGATGTTGGATTCAGGAATGACTACGTACTCTGCAAACGCGCCATTCGCGTCCACGCCGATAATTTTTACATTTTGGCAAATGTGCGCTTCGCCGGTGCGGCATTGCAGGCATTTGCCGCAGGCCACGTGCATTTCGGCCGAAACAAAATCCCCCTCCCTGACGCTGCTGACTTCATCTCCGCAGGCAACTACTTCGCCGCAAAATTCGTGCCCTGGTATCAACGGAGGGTGAACTCTGCTTTGCGCCCAACGGTCCCATTCATAAATATGGAGATCGGTCCCACAGATCGATGCCACTTTGACTTTTACCAGGACCTCAGTTCGCCCAAACTCCGGCACTCTGACTTCCCGGATTTCTGCTCCGGGGGCGGGACCAGATTTCACCACCGCCAGCATCGTCTTCGGCATTCCCGTCCTTCCACAAAAAACAACAGATTCTAGCATCGCAGGGGGTTGCGCTTCGCTTCACCCCGGGACAGCGATTGTGATGCGCGTCGACGGGAGGCCGATGATTGTTCCGTCCAACCGGGTTGCGTACACGCACCAAGTGATAACTTTTTTTGTTGACAATGGAACTAATAGACCGCAATATCTTGAGTCAGTGATGCTGCTGATACTAAATATTGGCAGTTATCCGTAGTCTGGGCCCGCGTAACGATGTCGAAAGAAAAATCGTCCCAGGAGGAATCGATGCCAGCAAAGAAGAAGGCAGCGAAAAAGAAGAAACACTAGATGCGGACAAGTCCCGCGAACAAGGTTTTTAAAGCCTCTCGAAGCATATCCCGAGAGGCCTTTTATTTTTGCGCAACTAAGCGGTTGTGGCGCAGAGGGGATCGTGCTAGAACGGCATGGTGATACGCTGCGCTGAGGCAAGCGGAATTCCGGAGTTCGTATGAGTACACAAACCAAGTTGAAGTCGCCCCCTGGCCGGGGAACCGACGTCCTCGTCCCCGATAAGCTTTACTTCCGCATAGGAGAAGTTTCCCGCTTATGCCGCCTTCCGGCCTATGTTCTTCGCTTTTGGGAAACCGAGTTCACCCAACTGAAGCCGCTTAAGAGCGGCACCGGACAACGGATGTACCGCCCGAAGGATGTCGAAGCGGTGTTGCGCGTGAAGAAACTTCTCTACGAAGAAGGATTCACGATTGCCGGGGCACGGCAGCAACTCCGCTCCGAACTGAAGACCGAGAAGAATCAGGCCCCACTTCCATTCCCCAGTCATTCCGTATCCGACTTGAGGCGCATTCGGCACGGGCTCCAGGAAATCCTGACCATGCTGTCGGCTCGCCACTAGCCGGTGTGTTGAAGATCCGAACTCCATCGGAATGCACCAATTAGCCACGGAGGGCGCTGATACTGGCGGCCAAATTACCTTCCTGAAACAGTCGTATGCCCGCAATCCCCGCAGCCCCCGCGTCTATGCATTGGGCAGCATTCTGCAGGGTGATTCCCCCCAAGGCCAATACCGGAACTTTGCCCTTGCAAACTGAACGCAGTAGTTCTAGCCCAGCGATTGGTCTGCCTGCAGAGGCTTTCTTCTCGAACACGGGACCAAAAACCACGAAATCAGCGCCGGTGGCTTCTGCAGCCTCAACCTCACTCCGGGAGTGGCACGAAACGGCTATGACGGGCTTTTGGGGAACCTTCGCCTCTCGCCAGATTTTTGCCACCTCAACAGGAGAAATATCCTTTGAACGCAAATGAACTCCGCCGGCGCCGGCAGCGAGAGCAACATCGCTGCGCGAATTAATCAGCAAACGAGTGGCCTCGCCGCTGGCGCGAATGTTTTCGGCAGCCTCTCTCGCCAGGCTCTCCAGTTCGCACGCCGCAAGGTCTTTCTCCCGCAACTGTACAAAGTCAATGCCCTTGCGCGCAGCTTCTGCGATTCTGGCCAGCAAACGCTTGCACCGTTCGCGCTCGCGTCCGGGGAAGTGCATCCGATCGGTGACATAGTAAAGAATCAATAAAAATCATTCCCGCCGGACTATTAGCGATCAGCCTTGCCAGCTGAGATCGCGGGGGCAGCTCAGGGGTTTGTCTTGGCAATCTCAGGCACCGCCTCGGCGGCGCTCTTTGGCCGGTCGGGCCCCAGGTGATACGTGGTTAGACCCGCGCGCAAAAACTCGAAACCTTCCTCCGGGCTGTCCACGATCTTGAAAAGTTCCAGGTCTTGCGGCGAAATCGCACCGGCATCAATCATAGTTTGAAAGTTGATCAGCCGGTCCCAATATTCGCGGCCATAAATCACAACCAGAATTTTTTTCGCAAGCTTTTCCGTTTGGGCCAGGGTCAAAATCTCAAACAGCTCATCCAGGGTCCCGAAGCCGCCGGGGAAGATCACTAAGGCCTTGGCGAGGTACGCGAACCAGAACTTCCGCATGAAAAAATAGTGGAAGTCAAAATTGAGCGAAGGAGTGATATACGGATTTGGGTCCTGCTCGAATGGCAGGTGAATGTTAAGTCCGATGGTTTTCGCATTGGCCTCGCGCGCCCCGCGATTTGCGGCCTCCATAATTCCAGGTCCGCCTCCGGTGGTGACCACAAACCTGCGCCGCCGCGCGGGGATGTGAGCAGCCCACTCACTGAGCAGAAACGCCATTCGCCGCGCATCTTCATAGTAGCGGGCCATATCGACTCCCGCCTGCGCCAAGCTTCGTTGACTGACGTCGGTGGCAGATCCTAATGCTTCCATGGCCTGACTTGCCGCTGCCAGGCTTTGAAATCGAGCCGAGCCGAAGAACACAACTGTGTCCTGGATCTGCTCACGGCGGAACCGTGCCAGGGGCTCAGCATATTCGGAAAGAATGCGCAGGATGCGCCCATCCGGGCTGTTCAGAAACTGCGGGTTTTCGTAGGCGAGGGGCGAGCTAGATTGGGGGATTGTATTCTCGTCTTTTTTTTGCAATTGATCACCGTTTAAGAGAATGGCTGCTGCCGCTAAATGTGGCTTTCATGGTAGTGAATGGCTTCCCAGAACCCGAGCCACAGATCCAGCACTCCCAAGCCGCTCGAGAGACCACGCGTGAATCCGCTGGAAGCCAGTTCCCGCAGTTCCGGATAGGTGAGCAGGAAAGAGTTGTCGGTCCATTTTGGCGTCCACGGCAGGATCAGCAGCAGAACCCCGAATGTAGCGCAGACCGTCACAAACAGCAGAGCCCGGATCCGCAACAGCCAGACGCGCGTTGACGCCTGGGTCTTACGGTGTAGATACTTCCCGGCGGCGCCACGCGCGGCGCTCAACGCAGAGTCAGCTTGGTCGCTCGAGGGAGCGGGAGCGGGTGGGATTGGCCCTGGATCAGCAGTCAAAGGTCGCTCCGGCAATCCGGCCCGATTCAATTCCATCCGGCTATTTTACGGCTTTAAGGCCTTGATCCGCTCGGCGACATCGCGATAATCAATGTTGTTACCGTAAACCTCGAGGAAATTGCTCAGTGCGGCGGGTCTGTCGCCCGCGCTTTCAAACGAAGAAGCAAGTTCATAATGCAAAGCTGTACGCGTGTCCTGGTTCAGGCTGGGCAATCGCAGCGCCTTTTCATACCACCGCACCGCTGCTTCGGGAATACCCTTATCCAGAAAGCACTGGGCCAGCCAGGTGTAAGTCTGCATCAGTTGCGAAAATGATTGACCACGCTCCACCGACTGGCAGACTTTTTGAAATTCGCCGAGCGCTTCATCCAGAAGTCCCATCTCGCGAAACGCCACTCCCAGGTTATAGTGCGTCTCCGGATCCTCGTCAGCGTTGGTCACGCCTCCTTCGAGTTCCTGTTTCAATTCTCCGAACATGTCCGAGAGGTCCACCCTCGCGCCCGCATCAGGTATGACCGGTTCGGTCACGAAAGGTGCCGTGCCAGCGTGTGCGCCGGATGCCACCGAAACGGGTTCAGGCGAATGTGGTGCTATGGAACCACCACTGGACACAGCAGCAGCGGCGGCGCGGGCGGCTGGCGCCTCAATTTCTGCGACACGCGGATCCGGCGCAATAATAGCAGCAGGAACTTCGGGAATGACGACAGGAACTTCCGAAATGACGACCGGAGCTTCCGAAATGACGACCGGAGCTTCCGGCAAAAAGTCACTGCCCAGCGAGGCTGAATCCTGGGCTGTAACGTGCTGCTTTTCCTCGCCCACCGGAGCGTTTAGAGTTTCCGGCAGAAATCCTCCGCCGAGCGATGCGTCCAGATCGGAAACAACGTCCTGCAGCGGGGAGGCCGTCTGTAGCGGCGCCTGATGCGGCCAGGGCTGCGGAGTCGAAACTGCAGCAGGCGCTTCATGCTGCTCTTCTACCGTGTTGTCAACAAGGGAGACTTCGACCTCTGGTTCGGGCATCGCGCCATGCTGGCTTGCAGATTCCACCTCATCTCTCAGAACCGTCAGCTCCAGAGGTGCAATGGCTTCCAACTTGCCGAGCACCTGCTCCGTCATACCCTGGCCCAGATCGAACCGGGCTTCCTCTAAACTCTCATTGACTTTCGCAGAGTCAAGCTCGGCGGAAGCGGGCGGGGACACTTCTAATTGGAAGGGCTGCCGGTTTTCGGTTTCCTGGATCACCGGCGCTGCCGAATCTGCCGCTTGCGGAGCGTCTATCGAGAAACCTTGTTCCCACTCCGTGGATAAATCGATTTCTTCCACCGGCATGTTCACCGGGGAGGCAGGAAATTCCTCAGGGGTGGGACTTATAGATGGCGCCGCTGCGTGGAAAAACAACCCTGCGGGTGCTGGCTCGTGGAACGTGGCGCCGGTCGCCGGGGAGTGTTCCGCTTCGACAGAAAACGCTGGCGCCGGAACTGACACTTCAAATTCCTGCCCTACGGCAGCCCGTGAGGCTTCCAGCGCCGCCGGGATTTCGCCGGACAGAACTTCCGCGCCCGCTGCAGAGCGCTCTTCGTACCTGCGTGCCAAGTCGCCGTACCGCGATGCCTCTTCCGCATGTCCGGCATCGCGATAGGCGGTTTCCAGCATGCGACAGCAAATTGCCGCCTCGGCAAACCTGCCGTCGCGAGTATGCAAAGCCGCCAGCCGCTGGTTCATACGTAAATCATGGGGCGCTTTAGGGAGAGCTGTTAGCAGCGGATCCAGTGCCTTTGCCGGCATGTTGTAAGAGATGAAAAGCTCCGCGTCGGTGAGGGCAGCGCGAACCGCCAAGGTGCTCTCGTCATCGTATCGCTGTTCGACGAATGGGGCGGTCGCCTCCAACTCATCCAGCAGGGCGACGCCTTCTTCAGGCGTAATTAAGCGCGGGGAGCTTAACGATCCCTGCTTTTCCAGCACCTGCTGGTAATTGCGCTCATGTATCTGGTTCTGGGGCTCCAGTTGCATCAGTTTCAGATAGTACTCGCGCGCTTTATCCAGCTCTCCGGATTGAACGTATCCGTGTGCCAGTAGTTCGTAAATTTCCGCGAGGTGCGCGTTTTCGCCCGACTTAAGGAATAATCCCAGCACGATTTCCAGCGCATCCGTGTCATCTTTGACGTGGCGAATGATGGACCGTAAGGATGCCATCAGTTTTTCGGGGTCATTGCGGAGCAGACGGTCAGAATATTCACCATACACCTGCAATGCTTCCCCGAATCGGAGCGCTTCGAGCAGTGCGTCCGTGTATTCGACAACGACTGCAAGGTCATCATGAATGTTCGCCAGTTTGTTCACCAGGGGGGCAGCCTCACTGAAGCGGCGGCTGCGCAAATATGCGTGGAACAGCGCTTTCAGGCCCTCTGGGTTGTTGTCGATATCCGACACTTTGCTCAAAGATTCAATGGCAGCGCCAAAATCTCCGGTTTCGAGCGCGGCCCTTCCACGCAGTATCAGGGCATAGCTGTTGTTGGGCTCAAGTTTCAACAGGCGCTGCAGAATTTCGTCCGCCGCCGCCAACTGTCCCTTGGCCCGCAGGGTCTCGGCAGCAGCGGTTAGAATCTGCCACGCCTCCTGTTTTTTCCCCAGCTTCAGATACACTTCCGCCAGCTTGCTGCGCATGGCGACGTTTTCCGGGTCCATTTCGAGCGTTTTCTCGAAGATTCTTACCGCCTGATCCAGTTGCCCCGAGCGTATGAACTCTTCCGCCACCTGCAGATATTGCGCGCGCGCATCGTTGAACAGCCCTTGCTGGGTATAGAGCTCCGCCAGGCGCAGCACGCATTCCACCGACGACTTGATTTTGCTGAGCTTCTTGTACATGGCGATCGCCTTCACCGTGAAACCCTGCGCGGCGTAGGCATCGCCAACACTCTGAAAGCACTGCAGCGCCTTTCCGTTTTCTCCCAGGCGCGAGTGCAGGTCTCCGACGGTATTCAATACGGTCAGGTCTTTAGGATCAGCTTTGAGGATTTTGCTGTACTCAGAGATGGCGTTCTGTAACTTTCCCTGCTGGACGCACTTCTCCGCAGCACTTAGGACTTTCTGCTTGTTGAACCCGAAACCAAATGCCATAAAATTGCGGACTCCAGCTCCGTGATTTTCCGGCATCGCCGGCATTCTTACAACGTCGGAAAGTCAGCCGCAGGTTAAGCCCGGGAAGCCCTCCAGACATCGTCATTGTACGGCTCGACCCTTCAATCAGTATGGTTACCAAGGGTTACTGCCAGGCACTGTACGAGTGGGTAAAAGATGATATAGGGATTCCAACTGGCGGCAATCCAGGCGGAGCAAAGCCTAAAAAGGAACAAAAACCTGAACAATGCTTGCGAGGCGCTGCGGAAAGGGCACACACCCTTGTCAATCCGCATAGCGAATTAGTTTAGGCTTCAATGATGCGCACCAGCGTGGCCGCATACTTGACTGATTTCGAGCGCCTCGGCAACCAACCCGCCTACGCTGCACGTACCGGTTATCGAACCGCCCGCTGGAGGTACCGCGAGGTCGCGCATATCGCTTTTCAGTTTGCTCGCGAGCTCCATGCCCGGCAGATCGGCAAGGGCGACCGCATCGTGCTTTGGGGGCCAAACTCCGGCGTTTGGGTGGCGGCGTTCCTGGGATGCGCAAGTCGCGGCGTGATTGCCGTCCCCATGGACCACGCCGCGTCGCAGGAGTTTGCCCTGCGTATTTTCCAGCAGGTCAATGCTCGTTTGCTCGTCTGCTCTCGCGACCATGCCCGGCGGGGACTACCCACAATTTTCCTGGAAGACCTCTCTGGCTCGGTCGAGCATCGCTCCGCTACGGCGCTGGAGCCGGAGAGTATCCGGCCGGAGGACGCCCTCGAAATTGTGTTCACCTCCGGCACCACCGCCGAACCTAAAGGTGTCGTAATTACTCACGGCAACGTACTCGCCAACGTCGCCCCCCTGGAGCAGCAAATCTTAACCTATCTGAAGTACGCGCGATTGATGCACCCGATCAGATTTCTGAATCTGCTTCCTCTCAGCCACGTCTTCGGGCAATTCCTGGGGATGTATCTTCCGTCCTTGCTTCGAGGGACAGTTTTTTTTCAAGAGAGGCTTAAGCCCGCAGACGTAATCAACACCATTAAGCGGGAGCGAATTTCTGTGTTGGTTGCGGTTCCCCGCATGCTGCAAACGCTACAAGAAAAGATTGAACGTGACCTTCAGGATTCCGGCCGGTTGAATCATTTTCGCCAGAAGTACGAGTCCGCCGAAGGTAAACACTTTCTTCGCCGGTGGTGGATATTCCGCCGCATTCACCGACAGTTGGGATGGAAATTTTGGGCTTTCATTTGCGGAGGCGCCGCTCTGGACCGCGAGACCGAGGAGTTTTGGCGGCGACTGGGCTTTGCGGTCATTCAGGGATACGGTCTCACCGAGACCACCTCGCTCGTCAGCGTCAACCATCCATTCAAAGTCAGCCGGGGATCCATTGGAAAGGTCCTGGCTGGCCGCGAGGTTAAGCTGGCGGCGGACGGAGAAATTCTTGTCCGCGGAAGCGGGGTGGCTTCCGGTTACTGGAGTTCCGGCGAACTTCGCCAGGTTGCCGAAGAGCAGGCCGAAGAGCAGAACCCTGGGTGGTACCACACCGGGGACGTAGGCGAGATCAATTCCGATGGGAATCTCTTTTTTAAAGGCCGCAAGAAAGATGTAATCGTCACGCCAGCGGGGATGAATGTCTATCCGGAGGACCTTGAGAGGTCGCTCAAGCAGCAGCCCGAGGTCAAGGACTGCCTGGTTCTCCCGTTCGCCGTTGGCGGGAACGCCGAGCCCTGCGCAGTGCTGATCCTGAAGGATGCATCGGCTGATTCCGCCCGCGTCGTGGAAAAGGCAAACCATAATCTCGCCGAGTACCAGCGGATTAGGCGCTGGGTGGTATGGCCGGATGAAGATTTTCCGCGCACGTCGACTCAGAAGCCCCGCCGCTCGGGCGTTTCCGCAATAGCTCAAAGAATGATGGGCGCGGACGCAAAAGATTCTCCCGCCCAGATTACTCCTCTCTCAGATCTTATTTCGCGCATCACCAAGCGTCCGGCCAGGAGGCTGCCGGAAAGCGCCAGGCTTGATTCCGACCTCAATCTCAGCTCGCTTGACCGGGTGGAACTGCTGGGCGCGCTGGAAGATCGCTACCAGATTGACCTGGGGGAAACGCGCTTTTCCGCGATGAATACGGTTGGCGATCTGGAGGGGATTCTGCAGGGGATACCGCCACCGCGCGCTGTATATCATTATCCTTCCTGGGTCCAGCGCTGGCCGGTCACCTGGGTACGGCTCGGCATCCATTACTTATTGATGCGTCCGGCCGTATTGGTGCTGGGATGGCCTCGAATTCGCGGCCGCGAAAATTTGCGCGGTGTAAGTGGGCCGGTTTTGGTTATCAGCAACCATATCGATCACGTGGACGTGGGATTCGTCCTGACGGCTTTGCCCGCGCGGTTTCGTCATAAGTTGGCGACCGCTGCCGGGGGCGAGGCGCTTGAGGTTTTGCGCACTCCCCCGCCCACCCGCAACATTGTCGTCAGAATCTTTGACCGCATCGAATGGTTTCTGGGAGTCTCGCTCTTAAACATATTTCCGCTGCCGCGAGATTCCGGTTTTCGCGACAGCTTTAGTTATGCCGGGGAGTCGGTCGATCGCGGCTACAGCGTCCTCGTGTTCCCCGAAGGGCGCCATACGACCACGGGTAAACTGCTCCCATTCCGCTCAGGGACCGGCCTGCTGGTAAAGAACCTTCAGATACCCGTGGTTCCGGTGCGCATTGATGGTCTTTTTGAAATCAAGCAGGCGGGAAAGAAAATGGCAAGGCCGTACCAAGTCGCGGTCACAATCGGAGCCCCGCTCCGATTCGGGTCAGACGCGGATCCTACGCAGATTACGACGGAACTGGAGGCGGCGGTAGAGCGGATGGGAATCCCGTTAGGAACGCCGCAAGATTAGGGAAAGTTCCACAGTTTGAACAGCTTATCCACAGTAGCGCGGATAAAACCTACGAGTAACCCACCCATCAGGATACAGCTTTCTCACTATAGACTGGGCGCCTCACTTCAGCTAAATCCGCAGGAGCGCTTCGTACCAGGCTGATCCGCGCGTCTCGGCTACGTCCGCCAAACGCTCGCCGAGCCGCGATACCACCTCCAGGAAGGTGGAGCCACGCTCCACGTAGTCCGGCAGCTTCGCGCGGATTTCGGAAAACGTTTCCGGATACTCGGACGCCAAAGTTGCCAATGCCGCACCGCCGCACAGAAGAGCTCCCGTGCGGCTGCCCTTCAAAAGAAAAATCACGCTGAGGCCGGCCGACCCCACCAGGAGCACACGCTTCCAGTTTTCCATTTCTGTCTTTCGCTGACGTCTTGTCATGGTTGCCTCGACTATACTGCTCCGAGTCTCGGAGGTCTTGGATGCTGAAACCATGTGCTGGGATATGTTTGATAGTCGCGTTTTTTACGGCATTTGCGGCGGCAGCCCAGTCAAAGCCTCGAGCGCGCGAATTGGGAGTTCCGTTTGACGGGACCCCAGGGCCGCTGAACTCCATCACCGACGTCAAGGGGGTTGAGGTAGGGAATACGACGATTGTTTCCGGGGAAGGCGCGTTGAAAGTCGGTATCGGCCCGGTCCGCACGGGTGTGACGGCAATTTTGCCGCGCGGCAAAACCTCTCGCGACGCGGTGTTTGCGGGATGGTTCAATCTTAATGGCAACGGCGAGATGACCGGGACGCACTGGGTGGAAGATTCCGGCTTCCTCGATGGCCCAGTCATGATCACCAACACCCACAGTGTTGGCGTCGTGCGCGATGCCGTTATCCAGTGGAAAGTCAAGCGCGGCCAAGCTGACATGGAAGGCTATTGGTGGTCCTTGCCGGTAGTCGCCGAAACCTGGGATGGCTATCTGAATGACATAAACGGTTTCCACGTTAAAGCCGAGGACGCAATTCACGCGCTCGACTCAGCTGCCGGAGGTCCGGTTGCCGAGGGCAGTGTGGGGGGCGGCACGGGGATGATCTGCAATGAATTCAAGGGTGGCATCGGGACTTCGTCACGCCTCCTAAGCACCAAAGAAGGGAGATACACGGTTGGCGTGCTGGTGCAGTGCAATTATGGGGAACGCGAGCAGTTGCGGATCGCCGGCGTTCCCGTGGGGCGCGAGATTTTCGCTCCCAAGATTTGGGATGACGACACCGGGTCAATCATTGTGGTCGTGGGAACGGACGCGCCCCTGATTCCCACTCAGTTGAAGCGGCTGGCGCGGCGGGTAGCGCTGGGGCTGGGCCGCAACGGCAGCTACTCCGGCGACGGATCAGGCGATCTCTTCATCGCCTTCTCAACCGCCAATGCCGGGGCCATCTCCCCTAAAGGTCTGCAGAGGATCACTATGCTACCCAATGCCCAGCTTGACGCGCTGTTTCTTGCCACGGTGCAAGCCACGGAAGAGGCGGTAGTGAATTCGATGGTGGCAGCTGAAACCATGACTGGAATTAACAATCACAAGGTGGTTGGACTCCCGCATGACAAGTTGCAAGAGATTCTGAAAAAATACCGCCGCTTAGGGCAATAGGCCGACCCGGCAATCAGTAACAATGGTAACTCTCCGGTTTTTGCTGTGCGCTAGACTGGCTCGTGTCCTCCCGTGCTTTGGAGGACATTCTCTTTTTGAAGTTATGTGACCTTGTCCATTCCGGATACGGGCAGTGGAATGGATGCTGCGACCCGGGCGCGAATTTGCGAGCCGTTCTTCACTATCAAACAGGCCAGCAAGGGGGCTGGCGACGGTTTACAGCATCATTAAACAAAGCAGCGGCTATATTGAGTAGAGAGCGAACCCGGAAACGGCGCCCTTTTTCGAATTTATCTGCCCCAGATTGAACATCAGCCAGCAACGACGAACAAACCGGTGACGGCGGAAACCCCAAAGCGCGGAACCAGAACTGTTCTTCTGGCAGAAGACGAACCACTGCTACGCGAATTGGGCCAGACCATTCTTACCCGGGCCGGCTACAAAGTACTCAGCGCCCCTAGCACGCAGGCGCTCAAAGCGCTGATCGCGGATTACTCCGGCAGCATTGATCTTTTATTGACTGACGTAGTTATGCCCGGAATCAGTGGCCCCGAACTGGTCCGCATAGTAAAAGAGCGCTGGCCCGAGATTCGGGTGCTGTATATGTCGGGCTATGCCGACGATGAAATCGAGGATCTCGACCGCGGTGCAGCATTTCTTCAGAAGCCATTCACTCCGTCAGAACTGACCGCCAAGATCGCGGCGGTGCTGGCCAGCCAGTCGTGAGTGCATGCAGTCGTCGTGTTGGCCTCAGGCGGTGAACCGGTTACAATCGCGGTGCCATAACCCATGTTCGCAGAGTCCCCCTCAAAAATCGAGCCACTTTACTGTCCTCGCTGCGCGGCAGAGGTCTCCGATCCGCTCCCTTGCGGAGACTGTGGCGCGATTATTTGCCGCAGATGCGGCACACCGCTAGAAGCCGCCGATGAACTTGGAATGGGGTGAGCGCAAAAACGGCGCTGCCAGTTTAAGCCGGAAGGTATCTCCGGTTTCAGTCAATGTGCAGACTTGTGCAGCTTTTTAGGTTTTCGCCGATAGCTGGGCACGAATGCAGAGCCCCGACAAACCATTCGCAAACAGGCACTTACTGGCGCGGCGCGCAGCGAGGGGTCGTGAATTGTTGATTGGCTGGGTAAGTGCAATTTAACGTCTCAACAAAAGAGGCACCACAATGAATTCCACCTCTTCTTCCACTCTCGACCCATTGACCCGAGCTGCTTCTTCAGCGGAAGCGGCGCCCCGATCTAACTTCTAAGTTTCCCGCCAATCGCCTCCTTTGAATGCGGCCCCAGCAATGGGGCTCATTTTTTTGCAAACCGGTCAGCGCTCTTGCGGCATTACGCCCTTCACCTTATCTACTGTGAAGATTTCATCCCTCGGAGGGATGGCGATTTGCTGCCCGGCTCTGGCTGTACTAGGTCTCCGATAAAATTTTGCATTTGGATAAGGCCAACGCCGCCAGCGGCAGCATTTAGGATGTAACCTTAGAACCAAAATACAAAATTTCACCATCAAGGCCGAATGCGTAGTCAATGTGTTTTCTGTCTGCTGTTGTCACTGTCTGGCCTCTCTCACGCCCAGGCGCCGAAGCCCTGGGCCGCGCTCCCGGGGGAATCGGAGTCGGCTACGCGTGCCTTTCCTCCAGAGCTGAGGAAGCAACTAGCCGGGATTAGAGATGCTGCGCTCGCCGATGATTATGTGTACCGGCAACTCGCGCACCTCACGGATAACATTGGACCACGCCCTGAAGGTTCACCTCAGGCCAACGCCGCTGTCCACTATGTCGCAGAGCAGTTGCAGAAACTGGGTCTGGAAGTGCGCCTCGAACCGGTCACGGTTAAACAGTTTGTTCGCGGGAACGACTGGGCCGAACTGGTGGCGTATCCTGGCCAGGCCGCCGGAACCACGCAGAAAATTGTTGTCACTGCACTGGGCGGAAACGTACCCACCGCCGAAGGTGGATTGACCGCGGAGGTGGTTGTCGTCAATAGCTTCGACGACCTGAAGGCCCGGGGTAAGGACCGGGTGGCGGGGAAGGTCGTCTTGTTCAATGTTGCCTACGATAAGCGCAAGGCAACCGCTGGACAATCCGGAGCCGCGTACGAGGAGGCGGTGAGGTATAGGGCCGTCGGAGCTGTCGCCGCAGCGCAGTTCGGGGCCGTAGCATCGCTGGTGCGTTCAGTGGGAAATGCAGAGTACCGCCTTCCCCACACGGGCTGGAGCGCTGACGCGCCTTTGCCCGCCGGGGCAGTCACCACTGAAGACGCAGAGCTGATCGCCCGACTGGCTGCCGAGGGGCCTGTACGCATTCATCTTTCGCTGCCCACTCACCATGGGCCAGAGGTGCAGAGCTATAACGTTGTCGGCGACCTCAAAGGCTCGGAGCATCCCGAGCAGGTGGTCGTCGTTTCGGGACACTTGGACTCGTGGGATCTCGGCACCGGCGCCATCGACGACGGCGCCGGCGTGGCTATTGCGATGGAAACGGCGGAATTAGTGAGGCGCCTCCATCTACATCCAAAGCGGACGATACGGGTGATCGCGTGGATGAACGAAGAACAGGACGCTAGCGGCAGTGCTGCTTACGCGAAAGCTCACGCTGGGGAAGTCGGCGAGCACGCCGGCGCAATTGAAAGCGATGGCGGCGCCGAGCATCCGCTGGGCTTCAAAGCCAAGGTGAGTGAGGCGGCACAGAAGCAGCTCTCACCTGTCCAGGACGCACTGGCTGGGATTGGCGCCAACTTGCTTGAGCTGGCCCCGGAAGCGCCGGCCACAGACATTGAACCTCTTGCCGAAAAGGGAGTGCCAGCGTTCGCGCTTTGGCAGGACGGGCGCACCTATTTTAATTATCACCACACCGCCGCCGACACTCTGGACAAAGTTGATCCCGAGCAGCTTCGGGAGAATGCGGCCTGCATGGCAGTGATGGGATATGCCCTGGCGGATATGAGCGAGCCACTCCCGAAATGAATCTGGTTACTGATTCCGAACCGCAGTGACGGCAGAATCGATTGGGCGGGTTGACGCATCTTAATTCAGGCGCATATGATTTCGGTTTGCCTTTGGCGTCCACGGTACGGATCGCGGCCGCAGTCTGGACAAGTAGATGGACAAGAAGAAGTTAGAAGGTTTCAGGAAGCGCCTGGAGACACGGCAGCAGGAACTGCGGCGCATCGTTTCACGCACTCAGCAGGACGGCCGCAATGCGAATGAAGACACCGCGCAAGACATCGCCGACAAGGCTGCGAGTTCCTACAACAAGGAATTTCTGTTCCACCTGAGCAACGCCGATCGCCAGTTGCTGATGATGGTTGAAGGCGCCCTAGCGCGAATTCGCGAAGGTAATTTTGGCGAATGCATCTCCTGTGGCCGCGAGATTAATTCCAAACGCCTGGACGCGGTCCCTTGGACGCGCCATTGCATTGAGTGCCAGAAAAAACTCGAGCAGGGCATACTGGAAGAAGCCTCAAAGTAGCTCGCTTTTGACGCTCCTGATTTTGCGCTGATAGACTGAATCGTCCGATCCCCCAAAGTAGAAGGGAAGTTCGTGCGCGCAGAAGCCCGCCATCAACTCAAACACGATAAATTTAGCCACGCCACCATCCAGGTTGCTGAGAAGACGGTTCACTGGTCGGTGGATCACAAGAACAAGCTGATTGCCGGAAGCATTGTCCTGGTGGTGTTGATCGCCGCGATTTTGGGCAGCTTCTATTACCTGGAGCAGCAGGACGAAAAGGCCAGCGTGGATTTTGGCAAGGCGACCCAGACCCTGGATACGCCCGTGCGCCCGGCGGGAATGCCCGCCCAGCCGGATTCTCCCAGTTTTGCTTCTTCCAGGGAACGCGCAACCGATGCCCGCAAGCAATTCCAGGCAATTCTGGACCGGTATCCGCACACCCGCGCTGCCGATTTATCGCGCTACTTTGTCGGGGTTACCTCAGCCACTCTGGGTGACAATGGGACTGCGGAGCGCGAACTGAAGACCGTTGCCGGATATCACAGCCAGGACCTCGCGGCGCTGGCAAAACTGGCGCTGGCTTCCGTTTATCGCAATACCAATCGCTCCAAAGAAGCTGTGGATTTATACAAGCAGCTGATCGAGAAGCCTTCGGAGACGGTCGGAAAGACAGCCGCGCAGATAGAGTTGGCGCAAGCCTACCAGGGAGCCGGCTTGACTGCGGACGCCAAGAAGCAATACCAGCAAATCCAAAAAGACGCGCCGCAAAGCCAAGCGGGTCAGCTCGCCGCCGCGAAACTGCAGGAATTGAAATAACAAGTGGCCTACGGCGGTATTACACACTCGCTTCTTGCATGATCCACCAATAGATGTCATCCCTCACCCCGGCCCGCCGGATCCGGAAAGCGGCGTACGACGCCTGTCAATCTGCAATCAGTAATCAGGCTTATCCTCGCCAGCGCAGTCGGAGTTTATCGACAGGGTGGCAACGGATGGGGCTGACGTAAGACATTTTCCTTTTTCTGCAATTGGTCTAGGATGTTTCCGGCTTCTCTTCCCCATGCCCAAGTTCACACTACGCGTAAATGGTATCGAGAAAAATGTAGACATCTCCGCTGACACCCCGCTGCTGTGGGTGTTGCGCGATAGCCTGCAGATGACGGGGACCAAATTCGGCTGCGGCGCTGGACTCTGCGGCGCCTGCAGCGTCCATGTTGACGGTGCACTTACCCGCTCCTGCACCATGCAGATTTCGCAAGCCGCAGGCAAGAAGATCACGACCATCGAGGGACTGGGTGCGGAAGGCTTGCATCCCCTGCAACAAGCTTGGATCGCGGAGGACGTTCCGCAGTGCGGCTACTGCCAGAGTGGACAGATCATGGCCGCCGCAACGCTGCTGGCCGAAACGCCGCATCCTTCGGATGGCGAAATCGCCGATTTCATGTCGGCAAACATTTGCCGGTGCGGTACCTATGAGCGGATTCGTCGCGCCATCCACCGCGCGGCGAATGCCGGAGGTACAAAATGACGGCATGGAGCCGCCGCACGTTTCTGGGAACCTCGGCTGCTGCGGGAGCCGGTTTGGTGCTGGGCTTCTACATTCCTTCCGGGGCTCAAGCCGAGACGGCGGAATCCTTTTCTCCCAACGCCTACCTGGCCATCACACCTGACAACAAAATAACCATTGTTGTTGCTCGCACCGAGATGGGGCAGGGTGTGCGCACCTCGCTGCCGATGATCCTGGCCGAAGAACTGGAGGCCGATTGGAAGCAAATCCGGATTGAGCAGGCGGGGGCAAGCACGCTTTTCGGTGATCAGGGCACGGGCGGCAGTGCAAGTGTCCGCACCACCTGGGACCCAATGCGCAAAGCCGGAGCTCAGGCGCGCGAGATGCTGATCAGTGCCGCCGCCCAGGAATGGGGGGTCGGCCCTGAGAACTGCCAGGCCGAAAATGGGTCCGTAGTCCACACCTTTGCTGGACGCAAACTCAGCTATGGCGCACTGGCAGGGAAAGCCGGCAAGCTGCCGGTTCCCCAAAACCCACCCCTCAAGACGGGCGGCTACAAACTCGTGGGCAAATCTTTGCCGCGTCTCGACACGCCCTCTAAAGTTGATGGCACTGCGGTTTACGGCATGGATTTCCGCGTGCCCGGCATGAAATATGCGGTGCTCGCGCGGTGCGAGGTTGCCGGAGGTAAGGTTAAAGAATTCGACGCCGCCGGCGCCAAGCAAATGCCCGGCGTCAGCTTCATTGACAAAATCAGCGATGTTGCCGTAGCGGTCGTTGCCGACAGCACCTGGAATGCGATCCAGGCCCGGCGCGCGTTGAAGGTCACATGGGACGAAGGCCCCAGTAAAGGCCTCAATTCTGCGGCGATTCTCGACTCCCTGCGCAATGCCGATGAAAGCAAGGCAGTGAAGTTTTATGGCGTGGGTAACGTCTCCAAGGCGGCGGGGCGGAAAATTGAAGCAACGTACCAGCTTCCGTTTATGGCACATGCTCCAATGGAGCCAGGCAACTGCACCGCGCATTATCGCCGGACGGAATGCGAAATTTGGGCGCCGACGCAGGTTCCGCAGGATTGCCGCGACACGGTCGCCCAATTGCTTGGGCTGAAACCCGAGCAGGTGAAGGTGAACGTGACTCTCCTCGGAGGGGGTTTTGGCAGGCGCCTCGAACACGATTACGCGGTGGAGGCTGCGCTGGTCTCGAAGGCCATAAACGCCCCGGTAAAGGTCGTGTGGACACGCGAGGACGATATGCGCTGCTCTACTTATCGCCCGGTCAGTTTGCACAGGCTCAGCGCCACACTCGATGAGAATGGCTGGCCGGCTGCCTTCACCCACCGGATGATCGGCCCGTCCATCAACGGTCAAAAGGGGTCGCCGCCTGTGAATGGCGTTGACTCGGACTTCCCCGACGAAGCCTCTTTCATCTATCCCATCGCCAATGTGGCTCTTGAATCGGTGACCACTCAGACTCCGGTTCCCCTGGGATGGATGCGTTCCGTATATGCGCTTCAGTTCGGATTCGCGAGCGAAAGCTTCATGGATGAGCTCGCCGTGGCCGCCGGAAAAGATCCGCTGGAATACCGCCTGCATCTGCTCGCCAAAGACACTGATGTTAAGTACTTCGACGCCGTATGGCGGACATCACGGATGAGAAACGTGCTTCAACTCGCCGCCGAGAAAGCAGGGTGGAGCAAGCCGCTGCCAGCCGGACGTTACCGGGGGATTGCATGTTTCGGATGCTTCAGTTCCTACGCCGCGGAGGTCGTGGAGATTTCCATGGAAAACAACCAGCCGAAGGTTCATCGCGTGGTCGCGGTGGTTGACTGCGGCCAGGTGGTGAATCCGAACATTCTGGAGCAGCAGATCCAGGGTGGCGTGGTTTACGCGTTAACGAATGCATTGCGAGCGCAGATCACCATCGATAAAGGTCGCGTCGTCCAAGGAAACTTCGATGGGTACCAGCCGCTGCGAATGAATGAGTCGCCCGTGGTCGAAGCATATTTTGTGCCCAGCAGCGAACCGCCGACCGGAGTCGGGGAGCCGCCCCTGCCGCCGGTCGCGCCGGCCTTGTGCAACGCCATTTTTGTTGCAACCAAGAAGAGGGTGCGGGCTTTGCCCATTTTGAGCTGAAGCTACGAGTGTTCAAAGTTCATGGTTGCTAGTCCCGGCTGGCACACTCCGCCCTACCTAGACCGCAAATTGAAATTGAAAACTGGAGAACATGCGCAGGCTTCTTTTTCTATCCATTATTCCTCCCTCAAATAACTCCAACCCTTGCTCAGCGCCGGGCGTCAAAAAAACTGCCAGAAAGACCCATTTCCTTGGCCTTTCAAAACTATGTCTCTGTCATAACGTTGGAAAATGTCACTTTACATAATTTGTGACTCTGTTTTAGATAGCTCCAGCCCTTTTTAAGGAGGTGACAATGGATTCGGAGAATTGGACGCGAATCAATGAAAATGGACGGGTGGTCATTCCGGCTTCATTTCGCAAAGCCCTTGGGATCAACCTTGGGGATGAAGTCGTGTTGCGACTCGAAGACGATGAATTGCGGATCACGACAATGAAGCGCCGGATTGAGCGAGCGCAGCGCCTCGTACGGCGGCATGTAAAGCCGGGTACGTCGCTGGTAGACGAGTTGCTTGCCGAACGCCGCGAGGCCGCCCGCAATGAATAGAATCGTGCTGGATGCCTCCGCACTCCTCGCGGTACTGAATCACGAAGGGGGGGCAGACAAGCTGACACCCGATCTGCTGAGTAGAGCGACCTGCAGCACCGTCAATCTAGCTGAGGTGCAGGGAAAGCTCGTAAACCGTGGCCTCAGTCCACGCGACGCATGGGTCGCAACCCTCAACCCGATTCTTGAGCCTTCGGCTTTCACCGCGGAACAAGCTCGGACGGCGGGAAGTCTAATCACCCAAACTCGCGCCCTCGGCTTGTCACTGGAGGACCGCGCCTGTCTGGCTCTCGGCATCGCGCTCAACGCTGCGGTATACACGGCCGATAAATCGTGGAAGAACCTGAAACTAGATGTACGGATACACAACATCCGGTAAGACCTGATGACGCCAATCTCGATTATGGGGTCGCTTACAGGACGCTAAACAGGACAACTAGCTGCAAGGCCTTCGAATGCCCAATCCCCGGCCCGTGCCGCCTACTCCACGGCCGTTATCTGTCCTCTTCGCCCGCGCATTGCTCGCTTCCGTTCCAGCAAAGTTTCCAACGCCTGCCGCGTCTCTCGCGAAAGGTGATAAGACTCTTTGTCGGCCGGGTATTGGCGTGAGAGCACGTCGGCACGATATGCCTGCACCGCATGCGTAATCCCGGCCCCTGCGTCTCCATAGCGCCGTACGAACTTCGCTGGAGGGTCGAAGGTGAGGTTCAAAATATCGTGGATGACGAGCACCTGGCCATCGCATCCCGGGCCGGCGCCGATGCCAATGGTTGGCGCCGAGACTTCGCTGGTAATCAGGTCGGCGACTTCGCGCGGAATTCCCTCGAGAAAAATGCAAGCCACGCCGGCGCGATCGAGAGCCGTGGCATCGCGCATCAATTGCTCGATCTCAGACAAAGACTTGCCCTGGACCTTGAATCCCCCCATGCGGTTGACCGATTGCGGAGTCAGGCCAATGTGGCCGGCGACGGGAATTTCGGCGTCGATGATCTGGCGGATAAAATCAGCGCGCTTTTCGCCGCCTTCGATCTTTACCACCTCCGCTCCGCCTTCCTTTACAAATCGCGCGGCATTGCGCACTGCTTCACTCGCACTCACGTGGTACGAACCGTACGGCATGTCGGCGAGAAGCAGCGTATTCTTCACTCCCCGCCGCACGGCGCGGACGTGATGCAGCATTTCGTCCACGGTGACTGACAGGGTGTTTTCGTGGCCCAGCATGGTCATGGCAAGTGAATCGCCGACCAGGACCATGTCAATTCCGCCTTCGTCGAGAAGCCGCGCCGTGGAGTAGTCGTATGCCGTAAGGCAGGTAATGGGTTCGTGCTGAATTTTCTTCTCGCGGAGAGATGCTACGGTGATTTTCTGGCGCGGAGCGCCAATCGGAGTGAGACTCACAATGTCCTCCAGTGCCCCTCCGCAACCGGCGGATGGAGCCTGCATGTGGCAGTTAGATGCCGCTAAGACGAATTGTAGTCGCAAGAGGGGTCGTTGGTCGAGAGCCGTTGGTCGAGAGCCGTTGGTCGAGTGGCCCAAGTGGGTGTGGAGCGCCGGGCGTTCCTCGCCTCCCACTGGGCAGAATCCTAATTTGCCAAGTCGCGCAGTGCGTTGCGATATTGGGCAATAATTTCTTCGGATTTGACGATCTTGGCGTCAGCCAAAGGATCGTATGGCTCTGTTCGCCCCCACGGAATTCGGGTGGCAAATTCGAGCGTTGCTACTGTCGACCCGAACCTTGCTGGAGGCCGGGGAAACACCCAAGAGAAAAATATTCAAATTCGCGGCTCAATCGAAATCCGCGCGTCATTTGCATGTTCTTAAGGCCGTCGGCCGCTTCCACGTTTTCGATCTCAACGAGCCGCTCGCCTTTTTCAGCGACCTCGCCAACGAAGTAGAACCATCCCTCGTAAAAATGCAGATCGCCCTCAACCGGTCCACAGTGCACCGCTTCGCCTTCCTTAGTTTGGATCGATTCCGAGAGTATCCAGCAGAATGCGGAAGGCCTCAGGGTAAGTTTTGTGTCGCAGCACGGCGAAGTTGCGGCAACCTGAGCACGGCAACGGTCCGCTTCACCCCGCTGGATTTCGGAGTACGCCGAGATTGTGGCGTTACGGTCAAAGTGAATCAGTTGATCGCCAATTCGGAGTTCAGTCATTTTGGATCATGGCAAGCGCTTCGCGCCAAGGACCGACGACCAACGGCCAAGGACTAGTTCCTAGGCGCTGGCAGCTTCCTGGCTCCCCAGCGGCAGGAAGTACTGTGTGCCTTTAATTGGCTCCGAGACCTTTCTCAGCAACTCCTGCAAATCTTCATTGCGCTCGACGAAATCGATCTCGGAGGTGTTCACGATCAGCAGGTCAGAAGAGGTGTAGTGAAAGAAAAAGTGTTCGTAGGCTTTGACCACTTCCCCCAGGTACTCCTCGCTGATGGCCTTCTCGTCCGGCGCATTCTTCTTCTTGAGCCGCTTCTTCAGCACTTCTGGCGTTGCCTGCAAATAGATGACCAGATCAGGGGTGGGCAACTGCCCGCAAAAATAGTTGTAATAGCGATTGTAGGTGTCCAATTCCTGATCGTTGAGATTGAGGCAAGCGAAAATTTTGTCCTTCTCGAAGATGAAATCGGAGACCACAACTTTTTGCGACTTCGCCCCAAGGTCTAAAGCACGCAGTTGCTCGAAGCGGCGCATCAGAAAAGTGAACTGCGCCTGAAACGCCGCCCCGGGATCTCCGTGATAAAACGCGCTGAGAAAAGAATTGTGCTCAGGGTCGGTAACCCGCTGGGCGTTCAGACGCTCCGCCAGAATGTTGGAAAGCGTGCTTTTGCCAACGCGTATGGGACCTTCTACTGCAATGTACCGGGGCAAATCGAAAAGCTTAGCCATGAATGTGGGGTGCGAAGGGAGATCGCTCTTGAGAATATCCCGAGCGCGAGCGGTGCGCAATTGAGGAAAAAGCTAACGCCTTTTACGGATTGGCGGATTGTGGAATTCCAAATTCCACAATTCAGGCATTTACAATCCTCCCATGCTGGGTGTCGCCGTAGCTGGAGCGGCCGCTGCCGGGATAACTGCCGCGGGTTATCAAACCGTGTCGCCCACCGGCCAGTGGTTCGGGCGGGCCTTTTGTGGACTGCCGCGGGGATCAAAGCAAATTGCCCTCACGTTTGACGACGGGCCGAACGATCCGCATACTTTGAAACTGCTCGATATCCTGGCAAGGCACGGTGTTCGTGCCACGTTTTTTTTGATTGGGCAATATGTGCGCCGGCGGCCTGACATCACCGCCGAAATCGCGACGCGAGGCCACGTAATCGGCAACCACACTTTCAGCCATCCGCTGCTTATATTCCAGTCCAATGCGCGCATCCGGGAGGAAATTATGCGCTGCCGCAGCGCGATCAGGGATGCCGCCGGCGAACATTCCAACCTTTTCCGGCCTCCCTGGGGTGGCCGGCGGCCCGGGCTCTTTCAAACGGTCAGGCAGCTCGGACTCGAACCCATCCTGTGGAACGTGACCGGATACGATTGGAAGGCGCCGTCGGCTGAATTCATCGAGCGGAAGACTGCGCGCAGGATTCGGGGCGGCGATGTGGTGCTGCTGCATGATGGCGGCCATCTGGCCTTCGGGACGGACCGGTCGAAGACAGTGGCGGCGGTCAGTCAATTGATTGCAAGATACAAGTCCGACGGCTACGAGTTTGTAACCATTCCCGGAATGATGCGAAGCACTTAGGGGGCGAACGCCCTCATCCGCCCTCTCGGCTCAAGAACGTTGCGCTCGGCCGCGCCGGGCAGGGCGTCCAGGCCACACCGGATCCCTCGGAAACGCGGTGCTAGACTGACCGGTCTTCTTGGGGAGGCTTCCCTGAACAACAATCCTGTTCTGCTCGTCCACGGCGGCGCCTGGGCGATCCCCGACGATATGGTCGAAGCGCACTTGAACGGTGTGCGGGATGCTATCGCTGCGGGATGGCGCGTCCTGGAAAAGGACGGCTCGGCCCTTGACGCCGTCGAAGAGGCGGTCGTCATCATGGAAGACGATGAAGCCTTCGACGCCGGCCGTGGCAGCTTCCTCAACCGTGACGGCAAGGTGCAACTCGACGCCCTCATCATGGATGGCGCCACGCTTCGCGCCGGCGGGGTGGGTTGTGTGGAGCACATTGCCAACCCGGTTCGTGCCGCCCGTAAGGTGCTCAGCGAAAGCCCGCACGTCTATTTCGTGGCGGAAGGCGCGGAGCGATTCGCCCGGGAGCACGGGATTCCGCTTTGCCAAAATGAAGACCTGATCATACCTCGTGAAGTCGAACGGCTTCGAACCTTGCAAGCAGGCGCCGGGACGGGGGAGGAAAACCTGTTCGCGCCCACCATTTCTCATGACACAGTGGGTGCAGTCGCTCGCGACCGCTCCGGGAACATTGCCGCGGCAACTTCCACCGGCGGGACCCTGAACAAATCGCCCGGGCGGCTGGGTGACTCTTCTCTCATTGGCTGCGGCTGTTATGCCGACAATCAGAGCGCGGCGGTCTCAACCACTGGCTGGGGCGAGCCGATTATGAAACTGGTTTTAGCCAAGTGGGCGGCCGACCGTGTCGCCTCGGGCAACATGCCGCAATGGGTGGCCGCCGAGGCTATGAATTACCTGAAAACCCGGGTCAATGGCCATGGCGGAATCATCCTTCTGGATTCGGAGGGCCGGTTCGGAATTGCGCACAACACTCCTCGAATCGCGTGGGGACTTCGGACCACCGACAAAATGGATTCGGGCGTGGAGTGGACATTCAATTCGTGAGCTGCCCTTCATTTGGTTCTTTTCAGCTGGGCTAGTTCGTCAGCGAAGATGCAACAGCAGTGAGCGGCGTACTGATCCACGCCAGTTCTCCATCTGGTTTTCAAAACGAGAGCAACACCACCCCTACCGCGACCAGGCTGGCGGCCGCCCAGCGCCGCCAGCGTACGTCTTCTCCAAGGATATATTTCGCCAGCAACGTCTCCAGCAGATAGCTGATGGCCGTGGCGGGTACCGCATAGCTGACCGTGGTGAATGATAGCAGTGACAGCAGTGCGAAAAACGACACAGCTAAGGCCGCGAAGCCGCCGAGTACGAGCGGATTCTTAAAAATCCGCTTGACCATCTTTCCCAGAGTTCGAGGCCGCAGGTCTTCAACTTCACCCTGTCGCTTCATGCCTGCGGTATTCAGCACGTCGCCGAGTGTGTTGCAGAGGGCGATAATGGCGACCAGGGTCCACTTCATGAGGAAGGCTCCGGCGGGCCCTTAGTTGTGCGCGAAGGCGTCTCTTCGGCGAGAATCACCCCTCCCGTGATCAGGACAATGCCCACCCATCGTTTCCATGAAATGTGATCGTGCAGGAAGAAGTGTCCTGCTACGGACACAAAAACGTATGCGCTGGCCGTCACCGGCAAAACAAAGCTCAAATCGGCCCGGCTCAGAAGAGCCAGGTCGGTGACCATCCAGATCACAAGTATGCAGATTCCCAGAATCGTCCAAGGATTGGCGAATGCCTTTAGGTAGGCCAGCGGAGAGGCTGAGACAATTCTTCCGACTTCGTGCATCCCGCGGCTCAAGGAGACGTTTCCCAGCACGTTGCTGGCAATCACCAGCAGTACCAGGATTCGTGTTTTTCGGACGTCACTGCGGTCTTCTGAGTTCATGCCGGTCCGGTCGCCGCGACAAGGCCGCCGCGGTTGCCGAGCACCCCCTTCCGATATTTCCGGCCGGCGCCGGTGATGGCATCGGGCAGAATCGCCGCGTGTGCGACGCTAAGGGTGAAGGCGTTCACGGCCGTATTCAATCGCGCGACGCGGCCCCTGCACTCGCCTTTTAGTTCGACGAAGGAGATTTCCCGTAAGCGAACCAGTTCCGAAGTTTCTGCAATTGTTTGTACAGCCATCGGTTTGCAGGCCATCTTATCCTGACTTGCTTCGCGCATTCTACGGCGCTTGCCTATAATCATTTCTGCCCGGAGGCCGGCAATGGCGCAGATGACAACTACCTCAGTCCGAACACAAGGCTTCTACCTGCAAGGTAAGTGGATGAAGGAGGGAAAGCCGGTCGAGATTCGCGCGCCTTACGATTCCAGTCCGATCGCTCAGGTATTCGAGGCAACACGCGATCACGCGGAACGGGCGATTGAGTCTGCGGTCCGGGCATTTGGGACAACCCGCAAGCTGCCGGCGTTCGAGCGACAGCGCGTTCTGCGGTCGATCGCCCAGAACATTGCCTCGAGAAAAGAGGAGTTCGCGCGCACTCTTGCCCAGGAAGCCGGCAAACCGCTCAAAGCTGCCCGGACGGAAATCGAACGCTCCATTTTCACATTCACGGTCGCGGCGGAGGAGAGCACGCGAATCCCAGGCGAGTACTTATCGCTCGACTGGCAGCAATACACGACCGGACGCTGGGGAATCGTGAAGCGTTTTCCGCTGGGACCGATCGCCGGAATCACTCCTTTCAACTTTCCCCTGAATCTGGTCGCGCATAAGGTGGCACCGGCGATTGCGAGCGGTTGCCCGATCATTCTTAAGCCCGCCCCGCAGACCCCCCTCAGTTCCTTCCTTCTGGCGGAGGCCGTCGAACAGGCAGGCCTGCCGGCTGGCGCTTTCAACGTGCTGCCACTTTCTAACGAAGATGCCGGCCTGCTGATTACCGATGACCGTATCAAGCTGATCAGCTTCACCGGCAGCGCACCGGTGGGGTGGGAGATCAAGCGTCGCGCCGGAAAGAAGAAAGTTGTGCTCGAACTGGGGGGCAATGCAGGCGTGATCGTGCACGGCGATGCTGACATTTCATGGGCGGCGGAACGCTGCGTGACCGGCGGATTCGGCTACGCCGGTCAAACCTGTATTTCCGTGCAGCGCATTCTGGTGGAGCGTCCGGCATTCCAAAAATTCACCGACCTGCTGCTCTCCGGCGTAAGCAAGCTGAAGGTGGGAGACCCCATGGACGAGACCACCGATCTGGGGCCTCTGATCCGGGAGAGTGACGCGGTCCGCGCAACGGAATGGGTGCAGGCCGCGGTGCAGGATGGAGCAACTCTGCTTACCGGCGGGAAACGCCACGGATCGATTCTTGAACCGGCCGTGCTGACCGGAACCCGGGCCGACATGAAGGTGAATTGCCAGGAGATATTTGCCCCCGTAGTCACGGTTGAGCCGTACAACGATTTTTCGCAGGCGCTGCGGCAGATCAACGAATCGCCCTACGGTTTGCAGGCTGGAATTTTCACTCGCGACGCCGGGCGGATTTTTCAGGCTTACGAAGAGCTGGAAGTTGGAGGCTTGATCGCGGGAGACGTGCCAAGTTTTCGCATTGATCAGATGCCCTATGGCGGGGTGAAAGACTCAGGCTTGGGACGCGAAGGTTTGCGCTACGCGATAGAAGAAATGACAGAACCCAGGCTGCTGGTTATGAATCTGCGGTAAGTTTTTGTTCGCGGGAATTTCTTTTGGCTAGAAATGGAGAAAGATGATTTCCTGAACTCGCGAACTGTTATAATCACCAGTTTTCAAAGCCAAGCTGCAAGAATCGAATGCGTCTCGAGTTGAACTGACATATCCCGCTGTAAAGAAAAAATTCTGATCGATGCAGATTTTCCATCGCAGCGCTAACGTTATTTCCCGCGTATCCATTTACGCGGGGATATTTACTTTGGCTGGGGTGCTGTGGGCGTGTATTCAATTTCAGCGTTCGCCTTATGTGACGTATGCGGGGACCGCCCGCCCGCAGCCAGCTCCTTTCAGCCATCAACATCACGTGGCGGCCCTGGGAATCGATTGCCGCTATTGTCATACGTCGGTTGAAACGTCGAGCTTTGCCGGAATCCCTCCCACCAAAACCTGCATGAACTGCCACTCGCAAATCTGGACCGCGGCCCCGCTGCTGGAGCCGGTGCGTGAGAGCTTCCGCAGCGGCAAGTCGCTGGTTTGGAACCGGGTGAATGATCTCCCCGACTTTGTTTACTTCGACCACAGCATCCACATCAACAAAGGCGTGGGTTGTAATAGTTGCCATGGCCCTGTCGATCAGATGCCGTTGATGTATAACTACGCGTCTTTGCAGATGGAGTGGTGCATTGACTGCCATCGCGCGCCCGAGAAAAACCTGCGCCCGCGCGAACAGGTATTTAACATGCGCTACCAGCAGCCGACGAGGGACCTGCCAGTGGTGGTGGACGGCGTTGCTTATCACGATCAGCTTGCGCTTGGAAAGACGCTAGTGAAGAAGTACAACCTGCGCTCGGTGATGGATATTACGAGTTGCTCGACGTGTCATCGGTAAAAGCAGCTTTTAGCCATCCGGCCTGTAGCTGCTAGCTTTGGTTTCTTAGCACTTGTTGGTTGGTAGTTGGTCGTGGTTGGCTGTTAGTTGTTGTTTGGCTGAATCCAGCCCCGCAGGGGCGGAATGTGAAAGCCTGGCACGGAAGTGCCGGGTCGCTCACACGGCAGAGTCGAGTCCCGCAAAGATGGCAGAAGCACAGCCGAAATATAGATGAGCGAAGAAAACCAAAACGTCAAGCGCGAGGAAGTTTGTCCTGGGAAGAAGGACAAATTGAATCTGGTTCAGGTCAGCGCTCAGAAGAAGCTTGACCTCGTTCAGGTGAGCGCCGATATCGAAACGAAGAACGGGCCTGAATTCTGGCGCAGCCTGGAAGAACTGGCCGGGAGCACCGATTTCCGCGAGATGATGCACCGCGAATTCCCCAAGGGCGCATCGGAATGGCTGGATGCGGTTTCGCGGCGCGGCTTCCTGAAGCTGATGGGGTCATCGATGGCTCTGGCAGGCATGACCGCCTGCACCAAGCAACCGCTCGAACCGATTGTTCCCTACGTTCGCCAGCCGGAAGAGCTTGTTCCCGGCCGTCCGCTCTTTTATTCGAGCGCCTTCACCCTTGGCGGGTATGCAACGCCGTTGCTGGTGACCAGCCACATGTACCGGCCCACCAAGATCGAAGGCAACGATCAGCATCCGGCCAGCCAGGGCGGAACGGAGATTTACTCGCAGGCATCGATTCTCGGTATGTATGATCCGGACCGCTCGCAGAATGTGCTCTATCTGGGCGAGATCAGCACCTGGGCCGCGCTGATGGGAGCTTTGCAAGGTCCGCTGAATTCGCAGCAAGCAGTGAAGGGCGCGGGCATTCGAATTCTGTCGCAGTCGTTTTCGTCGCCAACTCTCGCCGACCAGATGCAGTTGGTGCTCAAGCGTTTTCCTGAAGCCAGGTGGCACTTCTACGAGCCGGTCAATCGCGACAATGTTTATGCCGGGGCGCAGACGGCCTTCGGTCATCCGGTTGAGACCCAGTACAAGCTCGATGCCGCGGACGTGATCGTCTCGCTTGACGCCGATTTCCTCTCTGCTGGATTTCCCGGTACGACTCGTTATGCGAGAGATTTCGCCAAGCGCCGCGATCCCGATTCCGAAAAGATGAACCGGCTATACGTGATCGAGAGCACGCCAGGTGCCACGGGGGCCAAGGCGGACCATCGAATTCCGTTGCGAGCAGCAGATATTGAGGGCTTCGCCCGGACGCTGGCCGGCGCACTGGGAGCGGGAATTGCGGGAAGCGCACCGAGCGGCGAGGCCGGTAAATATGTCGCCGGGTTGGTGAAGGAACTTCAGGCCAACCGTGGAGCAGGCGTAATCATCGCAGGCGATCACCAGCCACCCGTCGTTCATGCCCTTGCCCACGCGATGAATGCCGCCCTCGGCAACGCTGGCAAGACTGTTTTCTATACCGATCCCGTCCTCGCGAATACCGCCAGCCAGAATGAGTCTTTAAAAGAATTAGCCGGCGACATGCGTAAGGGGAAGGTGGATTTGTTGGTCATCCTCGGCGGGAATCCGGTTTACGACGCCCCGGCGGATTTCGGCTTTGCCGATGCCCTGAAGAGCAGCAATATTCCGCTTCGTATTCACCTCGGGCTTTACAACGACGAGACCGCCGAGCTTTGCCACTGGCACGTCAATGAGGCCCATTACCTCGAAGCCTGGGGTGACACGCGCGCTCACGACGGAACCGTCAGCATCGTGCAACCTTTGATTGCCCCGCTCTATGACGGAAAAAGCGCCCATGAACTAACCGCATTGTTCGCCGGGCAATCCCAGGCCAGCGGGCATGAAGTCATCCAGAACTACTGGAAATCGAAGCACCCGGGCGCGGACTTCGACACGTGGTGGCGCAAGTCTCTCCACGATGGGTGGATCGAGGGGAGCTCCTTCCAGGCGAAACAGGTTTCTGCCAAGGCAACCAATGTGCCTGCTGCAGGCAATGGCGATCAGAACGCGATTGAGATCAACTTCCGCCGCGATCCGTCGATCTATGACGGCCGATTCGCGAACAATGCCTGGCTGCAGGAACTGCCGAAGCCGTTGAGCAAGATGACCTGGGACAATCCTCTGCAGATGGGACCGAAAATGGCCGGGCGCACGGGGGTCAAGAGCGGGGACATGGTCAAGGTCGAACTAAACGGGAAGTCGCTCGAACTTCCGGTCTGGATTCAGGCCGGCCATCCCGATAACTCGGTGACTGCCTTCCTCGGTTACGGGCGCAAGAATGCCGGCCGCGCGGGCACAGCTGCTGGATTCGATGTTTACCCGCTCCGCTATAGCGCGACTCCGTGGACTGCGGGCGGCGTGAAAATTACCAAACTGGGTGGAACATTCATTCTCGCCAGCACGCAGGGTTACCAGACGATGGACACCGGCGAAGAGCAGCGTCCCGTGGTGCGCACGAAAAACCTTGAGGAGTACAAGAAAGAAGCCAACTTCGACGAAGACGCGCCCAAGCCAAACGAGACCCTCTATCCGCCTTACGACTACCAATCTCAGCCTTATGCCTGGGGGATGGCGATTGATCTGAATTCATGCGTGGGCTGCAACAACTGCATCATCGCCTGTCAGTCGGAAAATAATATTCCTGTGGTCGGCAAGGATCAGGTACATCGCGGCCGCCACATGCACTGGCTGCGCGTGGATGCCTACTACCAGGGCGATCGCGATAATCCCAAAGCTTATTTCCAGCCGGTGCCCTGTATGCAGTGCGAAAACGCGCCTTGCGAGCTGGTCTGTCCGGTCGGCGCAACGGTGCATAGCACCGAAGGCCTCAACGACATGATTTACAACCGCTGCGTGGGGACGCGCTATTGCTCGAATAACTGTCCCTATAAGGTGCGGCGCTTCAATTTCTTCTTGTTCCAAGATTGGGAGACGCCGCAGTTCAAGATGATGCGCAATCCCGATGTCACCGTGCGCAGCCGCGGCGTGATGGAAAAGTGCACCTACTGCGTGCAACGTATCAATCACAAGCGTATCGATTCCGAGCGCGAGAATCGCAGGATCGCCGGCAGCGAATTGCAGACCGCGTGCCAGCAGTCATGCCCCGCGAACGCCATCGTATTTGGCAATATCAATGACCCGGGCAGCATGGTTTCCAAGTGGAAGGCGAAGTCACGCAACTATGGGTTGCTCGACGATTTGAACACGCGTCCCCGCACGACGTATCTGGCGGAGATCAGGAACCCGAATCCAGAGTTGGAGAAGAGCTCTTGAGATTTACTCTGTGAATCTTTGTGATCTCTGTGGCTGAGAAAAGCTAAACCGCAGAGCGCACAGAGGCGAACGATAACGGTAGAGCAAATGGCGAAACCAACCGAAGTCGAAGTCGGCGAACAGAAAGTGCCGGTCATCGCGCCGGGGCATACGTTCGCCACCATTACCGACAAAATCGCGTCGATTGTGCTGCGCCGCCCCATCACCAACGGCTGGCTTTTCGGGATGGCCATTTGCTTCCTCATCCTGCAGTGGTTTCTGTACGCGGTCTGCCTGCTCTTTTACAAAGGCGTGGGTATTTGGGGTGTGAACATCCCGGTCGGATGGGGATTCGCCATCGTCAATTTTGTCTGGTGGATCGGTATCGGCCATGCCGGAACGCTTATTTCAGCAATTCTGCTGTTGCTGCGGCAATCGTGGCGCAATTCGATCAACCGCTTTGCCGAAGCGATGACACTGTTCGCAGTGGCGTGCGCCGGCATGTTCCCAATTTTCCATCTCGGCCGCCCGTGGCTGTTCTACTGGCTGTTTCCATATCCCAACACCATGACGTACTGGCCGAACTTTCGCAGTCCATTGGTATGGGACGTCTTCGCAGTCACGACTTATCTAACGATTTCGCTGGTCTTCTGGTTCATCGGCTTGATTCCCGATCTCGCCAGCCTGCGTGACCAGACAACCAATAAAGCTGTGAAGTTCATTTACGGCCTGATGGCAATGGGATGGCGGAATTCGGTCCGCCACTGGAATCGTTACGAAACCGCATACTTGTTGCTGGGCGGCCTGGCAACGCCACTGGTGCTCTCGGTACACACCGTGGTGAGCTTCGACTTTTCCGTAGGCATCGTTCCGGGATGGCATACCACCATTTTTCCGCCCTACTTCGTAGCCGGCGCCATCTACTCCGGCTTCGCCATGGTGCTGGTGCTGGCGATTCCCATCCGCAAGTTCTATGACATCGAAGATTTCATTACTGCACGCCATATCGAAAACTCGGCCATGGTAATGCTGGCGACGGGATGGATCGTGGCCTACGGCTACGCCATGGAAGCGTTCATGAACTGGTACGGCGGCGATCCGTACGAGACTTTCCTGCGCTGGAACCGGCTGCACGGGCCGTATGCGCCTTACTACTATGCGCTGCTTTTAACCAATCTCGTTATACCGCAGATTTTGTGGGTAAAGCGGATCCGCACCAATCCCATTTGGCTGTTTCTTGTTTCGCTGGACGTGCTGGTGGGAATGTGGCTGGAGCGCTTCATTATTGTGGTGGTCAGTTTGACCCGCGACTTCCTGAACTCGGCGTTCGGTATGTACTACCCGACCAGGTTCGACTGGGCGATTTTCGTCGGCACGCTGGGGTTCTTCGCGGCTTGCATGTTCCTGTTCCTGCGCCTGCTTCCGGCGGTTTCGATTTCTGAATTGAAGACCCTGCTTCCGCAGTCGGAAGTAAAAGTCAAGCACGAGGCGGAGGTGCACTCGTGAAGGACAGGGGCATCTACGGATTGATGGCCGAATTTGACACGGTGGATGCGGCAGTCATGGCGGCGCGCCGCACCTACGCGGCGGGATACCGGAAGATTGACGCCTATTCCCCATTCCCCGTGGAGGAACTCTCCGAGGCAATCGGTTTTCACAAGAACGGCGTGGCTTTGATTTGCCTGGTTGGAGGTCTTCTCGGGGGCACCGGCGCTTACCTGCTGCAATGGTGGATCAACACCATCAGTTATCCAGTGAACGTGGGCGGGAGGCCGCTGCATTCCTGGCCGTCGTTCATCATTGTGACCTTCGAGATGACGATCCTTTTTGCCGGACTGTCGGCTGTGTTTGGGATGCTGGCGCTGAATGGGCTGCCCATGCCGTATCACCCGGTATTCAATGTGCAGAGATTCGAGTTTGCTTCGAGAGACCGTTTCTTTGTCATCATCTTTTCTTCCGACAAGAATTACCACCTGGTGCGCACGCGGCAGTTTCTGGAAGGCCTGAATCCGCTTTCGATTGCGGAGGTCCCGAGTTAGATGGCAAGCTTCCGCAAAAGCTCGTGGCTGGGGCTGTTCGCGATTGTGGCGTTGGCCGGATGCCGGCAGGATATGCATGATCAGCCACGAATGAAAACTCTGGGTGAGAGCGATTTCTATTCTGACCTGCGCTCGGCCCGTACTCCGGTTGAGGGCGCCGTGGCGCGTGGCCAGCTCCACGAAGACGCCTATTTTTACTCCGGTAAAATGGGCGCCAATCCAGGTGATTACATGCCGTTTCCCGTGGATAAAGATGTGCTGGCGCGGGGACGCGAGCGCTTCAACATTTATTGCGCGCCCTGCCACTCGCGCATGGGAGACGGCAACGGAATGATTGTGCGGCGCGGATATCGTCGTCCCCCCACCTACCATCAGGACCGGCTGCGCAAAGCGCCGCTGGGATATTTCTTCGATGTTATGACCAACGGTTTTGGCGCGATGCCGGATTATGCTGCACAGATTGCGCCGCGCGACCGCTGGTGCATCGTCGCCTACATTCGCGCCCTTCAGCTAAGCCAGAATGCCAATCAGTCAGATGTCGCCAGCGGACAGCAGGTACCCTCGGCGCCGCCACGGTTCGAACAGCCGGGCTCGGGCGCGACCCTGCCTACCGTGCTCCCGGAATCCAGCGAAAGCGGAACTGGAGAAGAGCAGAAATGACCCTGGCGCGCATAAATCAATCGCAGTTAGTGGCGCCGGAGGTCACGCACGTCATTTATCAGCGGGGACTGGGAGTCGGATTGCTGTTCGGCGTGGCGTCGCTGATTTGCGCTCTTGTGCAGCCCACCCGGGAACAGTTCTTCCATTCATATCTTCTGGGGTTCATGCTGTGGCTCGGAGTTGCCCTGGGCTGCATGGCGTTTCTGATGATCCAGCACCTTACTGGCGGAATGTGGGGCATGGTGATTCGGCGCCAGCTTGAAGCGGGCATGAAGACGCTGCCGCTGATGGCAGTGTTGTTTATTCCAATTGTTTTCGGGATGCCGCACCTTTACGGGGCATGGCTTCATCCGAATCCGAACGACAAACATTTGGTGGAATTGAGCCATTCGTACTTGACGGCGAATGGTTTCATTGCTCGTGCCGTGTTGTACTTTGTAGTTTGGCTCGGCATCGCTTTCCTGTTGAGCCGCTTGTCGACGGGGCAGGACAACCCGCCCGTCCGGAACTTGAGTCCGCGTTTTCGTGTCATAGCTGCTCCTGGCCTCATCCTCTATGCCTTCACGATCTCATTTGCGGCAATCGATTGGGTGATGTCGCTGGATCCCCACTGGATTTCGACCATCTACGGATTCATTTTCATCGCGGGCGAGTGCCTTTCCGCCATGTGCATGATGGTCATGGTAGAGAGGCTTCTGATTCCCCACGAGCCCACGGCGTCTCTACTGAAGCCCAAGGAAGTGCACGATCACGGCAAGTTGATGCTCACCTTTGTCATGCTGTGGGCGTATTTCAGCTTCTCGCAGTTGCTGATCATCTGGGCCGGCAATCTGCCCGCTGAAATAACCTTCTTCACTCGACGGCTGAACTCGGGCTGGCAGTTAATAGGATTAGGTTTGGCCGCGTTCCATTTTGCCGTGCCGTTCCTGTTCCTGCTCTCGCGATCGTTCAAGCGGAATCCTCGGACTCTGGTGTGGCTCGCCGCATGGCTGTTTTTTATGCGGTTTGTGGACCTCTTTTGGTATATCGAGCCTAACTTCCACAAATATTTCTATTTTCACTGGTTGGATCTGGTTGTTCCCATCGCCATCGGCGGCTTCTGGGTGGCGCTGTTTTTCCGCAATCTGCGGACGCGTCCGCTGCTGCCGGTTTACGACCTGCACGGGCAGGAATTTCTCGATTACGTGGGGGCGGCGCATGACTGAGCATCGCCAGCAGAATCACAACGGCGCGGGCTTCGAGCGTGAAGACCTGGGCGGCAGGCCAGTGTATGGTTTCATGATTTCGCTGGTCGTGATCGGAGTGCTGATTTACTACATGCTGTGGGGGATGTTCCGGTTCCTGGATGTTTATGAAAGAAAGCATCAGCCTGCGGCCAGGAGCCCGCTCGTTCAGTACGAGCATGATACCCGGGAAGCAAATACGCAGAAGACTTACGAGAAGGTTAATAGAGAATTTCCAGAGCCGCGCCTGGAAGACAATGAGCGCACTGAGATCAATGACATTCGCTATCGCGAAGAAGAAACTTTGAACAGTTATGGCTGGGTGGACCAAAGCCAGGGCGTCGCGCGGATTCCAATTGATCGCGCGATGCAGCTACTGGCAGAGCGCGGATTGCCCACAAATCCAAAAGCAGGTACAACGCCGCCCTCCACGGTAAACATGGTGAAGCAGGCCGCAGCAAAGGCTGACGCCAGCAACCGGCAAAAATCTGCGGGCCAAACGCAGCCCGGAAAGGGAAAGCCGCAGTGAAGCATCATTTTCCAAAATGGGTAGTTGTTGCCTTCGTCGCTCTGGCGCTGAGCGCAGTTGTGGAGGCACAAAGCATGACCCGAGGCCTGATGAGTCCTCCGTCGAATGTGCGCCCTGCGGGACTGACGAATGTTGGAATCGAGCAGCGATTAAACGGGCAGGTTTCTCCGGCTCTGGCGTTCCGCGACGAGAGCGGTACGCCCGTCCGCCTCGGCGACTACTTCGGCAAGAAGCCGTTGATCCTGAACCTGGTTTACTACCGGTGTCCGATGCTGTGCAGCGAAGTACTTGCGGGACTGGAAAGCTCGCTGCGGGTGCTTAAGTTCGATATCGGCAAGGAATTTGACGTGCTCACGGTCAGCTTCGATCCGGCGGATACGCCTGAGATCGCCACCGCCAAAAAAGCTGCTTACCTCAAGCGCTATAAACGGCAAGGCGCCGGCGAGGGCTGGCATTTTCTGACTGGGCCGCAGGAATCGATTGATGCGCTCACAAAGACAGTTGGGTTCCAATATGCATACGATTCCAAGACCGGCCAGTTCGCGCATTCGACCGCCATCATGGTACTGACTCCGCAAGGGAAGATTGCGCAGTACTACTACGGCGTGGAATTTCCTCCGAAGGATTTGCGGCTGGGGCTGATCCAGGCGTCGCAAAACAAGATTGGGACACTGGCCGACCAGGTCATCCTGTACTGCTATCACTACAATCCCGCCACCGGGAAGTATGGCGCGATTATCAGCCGCATGATTCAGCTCGCCGCCGGAGCGACGATTCTTTGTATTGGAACAGTTTTGCTGGTGCTGTTTCGCCGTGGATCGGACAGCGAACCCAAGGGGCAAAACGGGTCTCATCAATATGTTCGATAACTTCCCACTTTGGCCGGTCGGCGCTTCCACCCAGGCAATCTGGGTAGATCTGTTCTATGTGTTCCTGGTGGTGCTGTCGACGGTGACGACCCTGGCCATCTTCGCCGTCATCGTTGTTTTCGGAATGAAATACCGCCGCCGGCACGGGCGCGAGGCCCAGCCCATTGAAGGTTCGCTGATCTTGGAAATTGCCTGGTCGGTCATTCCCATGGGGATTTTTGTGGTGATTTTTCTCTGGGGCGCGATTATTTTTTTCCGCATGCGCACTCCGCCTGCGAGCGCAACTGAGGTGTATGTGGTGGCCAAGCAGTGGATGTGGAAGCTGCAGCACATGGAAGGGCAGCGCGAAATCAATGAACTGCACGTGCCCATCGGCCGCGACGTTAAGCTGATTATGACCTCGCAGGACGTGATCCATAGCTTCTACGTCCCCGCCTTCCGGGTCAAGCAGGACGTTCTGCCCGGGCGTTATACCACGTTGTGGTTCCATGCGACGCGGTCCGGCACGTATCATCTTTTTTGCGCGGAATACTGCGGCACCATGCACTCGGGGATGATCGGCGACGTGGTGGTGATGGAGCCGTCACAGTATCAAAGCTGGCTCTCCGGCGGCGCCTCCGCAGGCTCGCTGGCGCAGAACGGGCAGACTTTGTACCAGCAACTGGGCTGTCCCACCTGCCACCGGTCCGACGTGCAGGGACGGGGGCCAAATCTGGTTGGCCTCTTCGGGAGACCGGTGCAACTCGAAGATGGACGCTCCGTGAGTGCGGACGAAAACTATGTGCGCGAATCGATATTGAATCCCGCAGCCAAGGTGGTGTCAGGATTCAAACCCATTATGCCGGTGTTTCAGGGACAGGTCAGCGAGGAGCAATTGAATGCGCTGATTGCTTATGTGAAGTCGTTGAGCGAGGCGCCGGCGGGACCAGCAGGGACTCCGAGCCTGTCATCACCAGGCGCAGCGCCCCAGAATCCGAAGGAATAAATGGCTACCCTAGCAGTAAGCGCGGAACGCAAGAATTACGTCAATGCGGAGTACGGCATTCGTTCGTGGCTCTTTACCACCGACCACAAGCGGATTGCGCTGCTGTACCTGCTCTCGATCACTGCCTTTTTCTTCATGGGCGGATTTTATGCCCTGCTGATCCGTCTGGAATTACTTACCCCCCAGGGAGACATGATGCAGGCTGACACCTATAACAAGGTGTTCACCATGCACGGCCAGATCATGGTCTTCTTTTTCCTCATTCCCTCGATCCCCGCCGTACTGGGAAATTTTCTGATCCCGATAATGATCGGGGCGAAAGACCTGGCTTTTCCCCGCATAAACTTGTTGAGCTGGTACATCTACATTGTCGCCGGAATTCTTTACATCCACTGCATGGTTACCGGAGGCGTAGATACCGGTTGGACTTTCTATACCCCGTTCTCGACTGCATTCAGCAACACTCGCGTGGTAGAGGCAGGACTCGCGATTTTTATTTCAGGTTTTTCCTCCATCCTGACGGGCTTGAACTTTGTGGTAACCGTGCATCGCATGCGCGCCCCCGGGATGACTTGGTCGCGGCTGCCGCTGTTCGTCTGGTCGCACTATGCCACCAGCATCATCATGCTTTTGGGCACGCCGGTGATCGCGATCACGCTGATCCTGGTGGTGCTTGAGCGCACGCTGAACCTTGGCATATTCGATCCCAACCGCGGCGGCGACCCTCTGCTTTTTCAACACTTGTTCTGGTTCTATTCCCATCCGGCGGTTTACATCATGATTCTTCCGTCGATGGGAGTGGTTAGCGAGATCGTTCCTTGTTTTTCGCGCAAGCGCGTGTTCGGATACAACTTTGTGGCCATGGCGAGTATTGCCATCGCCGTCATTGGTTTCCTGGTCTGGGCGCACCACATGTTCGTGGCAGGGATTTCGCTTTACGCCGCCCTGGCCTTTTCCTTCCTTAGTTATCTGGTGGCGGTACCGTCCGCGATTAAGGTCTTCAACTGGACGGCCACCATGTACAAGGGCTCGGTCTCGTTTTCGACCCCCATGCTTTACGCGATGGGATTTATTGGGCTGTTCACCATTGGCGGGCTTACTGGCCTGTTTCTGGCGGCGCTGGGACTGGACGTACACGTGACCGACACCTACTTCGTCATCGCCCACTTTCATTACGTGATGGTCGGTGGCGCGGTGCTCGGATATCTGGGCGGAATACATTTCTGGTGGCCGAAGATCTCCGGCCGCATGTATCCGGAAAGCTGGGGACGACTGGCCGCGCTGATCGTATTCATCGGATTCAATCTCACCTTCTTTCCTCAGTTCATCCTCGGCTACCTGGGCATGCCGCGCCGCTACTGGCAGTATCCTCCGGAGTACCAGGTGTTGAACGTGCTCTCGACCGCGGGAGCGACCATTCTCGCCGTCGGATATCTGCTTCCCATGGCCTATCTTTTGTGGTCACTGCGCTACGGCAAGCCCGCGGAAGACAATCCGTGGCTGGCGACGGGGCTGGAGTGGCAGACCGCCTCGCCTCCGCCCACATTCAACTTCGATGAAACTCCTGAGGTGACTTGGGAAGCCTATGAATACGAAAAAATGCCGCTTCCGGTGGAGGTGACGCTTGAGCGATAGCCCTTTGGCTCTGGAACATGAAGCGCGTCCGGAGCTTCGGCACCATTTCGCCGACGTGGAGCAGCAGCGCAATGCGGCATCGCTGGGCATGTGGTGGTTTCTAGGCACTGAGATAATGTTCTTCGGAGGAATGTTCTGCGGATACCTGATCTATCGCCGGCTGTATTTCCCTGAGTTTGCAACCTCCAGCCGCAGCCTGGATCTTGTGGTCGGAACTCTCAACACCGCGGTGCTGATCTGCAGCAGCTTGACAGTGGCGCAGTCAGTGCGCGCCGCCCAGCTTGGAAATCGAAAATTGCAGGTTCGCTTGCTGTTAGCGACTCTCTTCTTCGGATTGGTCTTCCTTGGAGTTAAGGGCTACGAGTGGAACAACAAGTATAAAGAGCGCCACATCCCCGGCTTGGAGTTTAATGCGCACGACATGATGCAGAAACCGGGAGACCGGACCCTTCTCGGCCTGGACACGATTCACGACCCGGTAGAACTGCGCAAAAGAGAAGCCGAGATTCAGCAGCATTCGCAAATTTTCTTTTCCCTCTACTTTGCGCTGACCGGCATGCACGCCATCCACATGATCGTGGGCGTGGGAATTTTCGTAGTCATCACATGGATGGCACATAAAGGCAGATTTACGCCCGAGTACCATACCCCTTTGGAAATTGCGGGACTGTATTGGCACTTTGTGGATATTGTTTGGATTTATCTGTTTCCGCTGCTCTATTTGATAGACCGGCGGCCGGGAGCTTAAGCGAACTATATGTCTCAGCACGTTGCTTCTAGCAGGCTTTATTGGGCGATCTGGGCGGTCCTGATCGGCGCCACGTTTTTAACCGCGGGCGTGGCCACGCTCGATCTTGGCCGGTTCAACACGGTCGTCGCGCTTACCATTGCTACGCTCAAGGCCTCCGTCGTCGTGCTCATCTTTATGAACGTGAAGTACACCAGCGAAAAGATGACCCGCGTCATTTTGATCGCGGCGGTTTTCTGGCTGCTTCTTTTGTTGGTGTTAAGTCTTACCGACTACTCCTCGCGCTTCGCTGGTTGAGCCGAGCTCGCAATTAATTGGACGTAGCTTCTTCCGCGCCGCAGAATGATGCTCCGTAAGGCCGAAGACTGACTGCCTGGTGTATCTTGTTCGTGAGATAAACCTTTTGATTCCAGAAAATCTCACTTCCCATGCGCATCTAGACGCGGCCGGCCTGGAAGCGGCGCTGCGCAAACATCTTCAAGGCGAGGTGCGCTTCGACAATGGGAGCCGCGCTCTCTACGCCACGGATGGCTCCAATTACCGCCAGGTGCCAATAGGAGTTGTGGTTCCCAGGGATAACGATGACGTGATTGCAGCCGTCTCCATTTGCCGTGCGCACCGCGCCCCATTGCTGTGCCGCGGTGGAGGAACTTCGTTGGCAGGGCAGTGTTGCAATGTCGCGGTGGTACTCGACTTTTCGAAGTACATGGCGCAGGTTCTTGAAATTGATCCGAAGCGCAGAATTGCGCGCGTGCAGCCCGGAGCCATTCTCGATGACCTGCGAAGCGCGGCCGAAAAGCACCATCTGACCTTTGGTCCAGATCCCGCCAGCCACAACCGGTGCACTCTGGGCGGCATGATCGGCAATAATTCTTGCGGCGTCCACTCGGTAATGGCGGGGAAGACCGACCAGAACATCGAGGAACTGGAAATCCTTACCTATGACGGCTTGCGCATGCGCGTCGGGGCAACGACCGAGGAGGAGTTCGCAGCTATTATCCGGGAAGGCGGCCGGCGAAGCGAAATCTATAGCGGCCTCAAGAGTCTTCGCGATGAATACGCGAACTTAATTCGTCAGCGGTTCCCCAGCATCCCGCGCCTCGTTTCCGGTTACAACCTCAACTTCCTCTTACCAGAAAACGGTTTCCACGTGGCGCGCGCTCTGGCCGGCTCCGAGGGGACCTGCGTTACGGTGCTCGAGGCAACTTGCACCCTTGTAGCTAGTCCGCCGGAGCGTGTCCTGCTGGTGATTGGATCCGCGGATGTTTACGCGAGTGCGGACCTTGTCCCCGCAGTTCTGTCTCACCGGCCGATCGGGTTGGAAGGCATGGACAATCTCCTGGTCGAGTACACCCGCCGCAAAGGGATGAACCAGGATGGACTCGCGCTACTCCCCGCAGGCGGGGGGTGGCTGCTGGCGGAATTTGGCGCGCAGACTGTAGCCGAGGCGGAGTCGCAGGCCCGCGGCTTAATGGCGGTACTGAGTCGAGGGGCGCCAGCGCCAGTATTCCGGCTGCTGGCGGACGTGCGAGAAGCCAGGCAGGTCTGGGAAATCCGGGAGTCAGCCCTGGGCACGGTGTCCCGAGTCCCTGGAGAGCCCTCCACCTGGGAGGGATGGGAGGATTCCGCTGTCGCGCCTGAAAAGCTGGGCGGATATCTGCGTGATTTGCGTAAGCTCACCGATGCTTACAAGTATTGCTGCGTCATGTATGGGCACTTTGGCGATGGATGCGTCCACAACCGCATCAGCTTTGACCTGCAATCAGGAGAAGGAATCCGAAAATTCCGCAGCTTCGTGGAAGAAGCGGCCGACCTCGTCGTCTCCTATGGGGGGTCGCTCTCGGGCGAGCATGGCGACGGACAGGCACGAGCGGAGCTGCTCCCAAGAATGTTTGGTCCGGAATTGATAGAAGCCTTCCAACGTTTCAAGGGATTGTGGGACCCAGACTGGAAGATGAATCCGGGAAAACTGGTCCTTCCCAACAAGCTGGATGAGAATTTGCGACTGGGAGCGGATTATAAGCCGCCTCAATCTGAAACGCATTTCAAGTTTCCGCAGGACAACGGCAGCCTTGCGCACGCTACTTTGCGATGTGTGGGCGTGGGAAAGTGCCGTCAGTACGGGGGCGGAGTCATGTGTCCCAGCTTTCGCGTAACCCGCGAGGAAGAGCATTCGACCCGCGGTCGCGCCCACCTCCTCTGGGAAATGACCCAGGGAGACGTGATCCGCGGAGGATGGCGTGATACCCAGGTGAAATCCGCGCTGGATCTTTGTCTTGCCTGCAAAGGATGTAAGACCGATTGCCCGGTGGGAGTTGACGTCGCCACGTATAAAGCGGAGTTTCTGGCGCACCACTACCAAGGCCGCACTCGACCTCTCAGCCACTACGCATTTGGCCTTGTTGACCTCTGGTCGCGCGCTGCCTCGGGAATGCCAGGTTTGGCGAATTTCTTCACCCAGGCCCCTCTCCTGCGGGAGAGTGCAAAAGCGCTGGCCGGAATAGCGCCGCAACGCGCGATCCCGGCTTTGGCCGGCGAGAGCTTTCGGAGATGGTTCAAACGGCGAATGCCGGCCGAGCAGGGTGCACGACCGGTCCTTCTCTGGCCCGATACCTTCAATAACTACTTCCATCCGGAATCAGCAATTGCGGCTACCGAAGTATTGCAGGCAGCGGGATATGAGGTGAGGCTGCCCGCGAGAAACGTCTGCTGCGGACGCCCGCTTTACGATTTTGGCATGCTGGAACGGGCCAAAAGGCTGTTGCTAGAGACGCTGCAGGCGCTCGATAGCGAGATCCATGCGGGAATTCCAGTCGTTGTTCTTGAGCCGAGTTGCGCTTCGGTGTTCCGCGACGAGATGCTCAACCTTTTTCCGGACGATACACGGGCACAGAAATTATCGAAGCAAGTATTTCTCTTTAGCGAATTCCTGGAGCGGGAGCTAGATAGTTTTCGCCTGCGGGCGGTGGGCGGGAAAGCACTGGTTCATGGACACTGCCATCAAAAATCGATGATGGCCATGACGGCAGAAGAATCCGTGCTTAGGTGCATTGGCATTGACTATCAGATGCCCGCGCCCGGATGTTGCGGAATGGCTGGAGCTTTCGGATTCGAAAGGGAAAAATATGACGTGTCGCTCGCAATTGGAGAACTTGAACTTTTTCCTGCTGTCCGCAACGCGCCTGCAGACTCGTTGATCGTAGCCAACGGATTCAGCTGTCGCGAGCAAATCCGGCAATGCACTGGAAGACAGACGCTGCACCTTGCAGAGGTGGTTCGCCTTGCGACCTAAACTAATTGCGGCGCTAGTGCGATAACCTCATTCAGGTATGCATCGTCGAAGCAACCGCCACAGCCTGACACCGCGATACAGCGGGTAGAGTGCGTCAGGAAGCGTAATCGTCTCCCATTCACCCACACTGGGAATGCACGCCAGATGCCATCCGAATCCCAGCCGATCCCGCCACCGCTCGCGCAACTGCACGATGATATGGAAGTAGCGCAACGACTCCGGATCTGGATTTTCTCCAAGCGCAAGGTCCGACTGAAATTTTCTAGCCAGTTCCGGGATGCCGTCGCTGTCGGCCCAACCTCGCCGGGGCGCCGCGAAACCCAATAAATTTTGCGCGAGCAGCAATGAGACGCCCACAATTCTCAAAAGTCCGAGCCTCCGCGCTTCGGCTTCAATCCACTCCCAGTCGAGATTAAAGCTGGCAAGGGTGGCGATGTCACGCACCATCCCGAGTTGCGACCAAAGGTGCTTGGCGGCATGAACGCACAACACCAGCAACAGGTCCGCTTGGCCCAAGGTCCTTAGCCGGATACTTTCAAATTGAACCTCCGAAAAGCGAGAGAACAACTCTTCCATGTCGAAGCCGACTGAGTAAAAGCGCGGCAAGATCTGCCACTGCAATTCCAGCAGATTGCGTTCCGCCTTAAGGCCGAAAACGTATTCATAACCCGAGCGCAGATACTCTTTCGCCTGGCGTGGCGAAAGCTGCAGGCGCGATTCATAGCCAAGCTCCCGCAGAGCCCGTCTTGCGCGAGAAACATCGGCCGGCTTGATCAGGAAATCCAGATCGTCAAACTGGCGCTGCGCCGGATCACCGTACAGTAGCTGCGATAAGGCCGGACCTTTGTGGGCCAGCAACGCTATCTCACAATCATCAAAATGTGCCGTAACTCGCGCCACTTCGGCTGAAAAGCGCAAGGCCTTGCGACCGTGACTCTCCCATAGCGTCTTAACGATTGACCGGTCGCCTGGGGCGAGATTTACGCCCTGGTCCATGAGGAAGCCGCACAGCGCCGGTACTAGCCGGTGGCGGTCTGCAAGCGTGAGAAGGCGTTCCCGGTGCAACCCGCCAGATAGAATCTGTTCCACATTGAGCTGAGGCGAGCCGCAACAGGCCAGCAGCAGCTCAAATTCGGAGTTGAATCGTGGCTCTTCGCCGCATTTTGCTGGCAGCTCGACTTGTGTCGCGGCTGAAATTGGGCCTCTCCTGTGAACTATCTATGTCCGCATGGGAATTCTCCCTCAGAGCGGGGCCTTGCCATCCATAGAATCTTCTTACGAGCCGTCAGATTGTAAAAGTACTTACGCGTGAACCGATGAGTAGCATTGTCTTTGATTTCGTTCACAAGCACTTCCGGTCAACTGGGCTTTTCCGTTTGGGGACCGCTGCCACGACACATGCCCTCAGGGGATTATCGCTGGAAGTTGGCCGGGGCGAGGTCCTCGGCCTTTTGGGCCCAAACGGCAGTGGCAAGAGCACGACGTTGAAGCTGATATCGAGCATGCTCTTACCGGATAAGGGCCGGGTTGTCGTAAACGGCGCGGACACGCGCACACAGGGGCAGGCGGCACGCCGCATGGTGGGTTTCGCGCTGGCGTCCGAGCGGTCCTTCTTCCCTCGATTGACGGCACGCGAAAATCTAGATTTTTTTGCCGCAATGGAAGATATACCGCGCCGCGAATGCCGCGCCCGGGCCGAATCCACTCTTGGAGAGGTTGGACTGGACGATGCCGCTCAGAAGCAGGCAATGAAGCTCTCGTCGGGTATGTACCAACGTCTGGGAATTGCCCGCGCTCTCCTGAAAAAACCAGCCGTCTTGTTGCTCGACGAACCGACGCGCAGCCTTGATCCTGTGGCATCCAGCAGCCTGTGGATGCAGGTACGCAAGTTGTCATCCACAGGCATCACCGTCGTGCTTGCGACTCATAATTTCGAAGAAGCTGTGGCGCTTTGCGATCGGGTTGCCATACTTCGAGAGGGAGAACTGCTGGCGCTGCGGCGCCTCTCCGATTGCAGCAACGACGAACTCCGGGAGTTCTATTTGGAGATTACCGGTGACGACCATCCCCTGGCCTGGCAAGAAAGAGTGCCGGCGTGATCCTTGCCAAAGCCCTCGCTGTCCCAAGAAGGACGCATTGACTTCCATTCGTTATCGCAACGGATTTGTTTTCGGCTTTGTCTCGCCAGCCGCACAGCTTGCGACGTTTTATTACTTGTCACAGTCGGTGGGCGCGCAGTTTCAGCCAGAAGGAATGCCGTATTTCTTGTTTCTAGTTGTTGGGACCGGCTTTTACACATTTCTGCTCGCGGGAATTCACAGTTTCTTGCGGGTGGTGCAGGAATCCCAGCAGAATGGGATGCTGGAAGTGTTGATGACTACTTCTACGCCACCAGCGGCGCTGGTCACACTAAGCGCAATATCCGCGTTCGGAAATGGAATGTTACAGCTGGTTGTATATGTAGCTGCGGGAATGCTGCTGGTTTCCTCTTCGCTGCACGTCAATTCTACGGGGTGCATTGTGGTTTTCTTTTTGTCATCTCTAACCGCTGTCGCCATAGGACTTCTCGCGGCTGGGCTTCAGATTGCGATGCACAAAGGTTCGGCAGTGCTATGGATATTTGGATCGACGGCATGGCTGATGGCGGGCACAATGTTCCCGACCGCCGCTTTGCCGCATCCAGTACGCGTGCTTTCGGCTCTTCTGCCCTTTACCCACTCATTGGCGGGCATGCGTTTAGCTTTGCTGTCGACGGGAAACAAGGCCGCGCTAGGAAGGGAGATTGAGATCCTTATTCTGTTTGCGCTATTTCTAGTGCCGCTGAGCATTTTATTTTTCTCATGGACGGTACGTCGCGCAAGACAACTCGGCAGCCTTTCTTTCTACTGACAGCGCCGCTGTCGTTGTGGCCCGGAGCTTCTGCCGTAACATGCGAAGTGGTCAGCCCGCGCTGGATGCGGTCAGGCCTGCCTCGGGCCAAAAATAGCCGTTCCAACCCGAACACACGTCGATCCCTCCTCAATGGCGACCTCAAAATCATGGGACATGCCCATGGAGAGAACTTGCATTTCAATGCCGGGCAGGTTGCGGCCCGCGATCTCATCGAAGAGCCGGCGCAGGTTGCGGAAATGAGGGCGGGACTGCTGAGGATCGGCACTGTAAGGTGGCACGGTCATGAGCCCGCGAAAGTTAAGAGACGGAAACTCAGGCGCGGCGCTCAGTAGATTCTGGAGCTCCGCCGAATCATCTTCCAACCCACTCTTGGCTGGCTCTCCCCCGATGTTGATCTCGATTAACACAGGCACCCTTTTGCCGAGACCCAAAGCGGCGGCATTCAGCTTGCTCGCAAGATTCAGGGAATCAACCGTGTCGATGCTGTCGAAAAGCTCCACCGCCCGCGCGGCTTTATTGCTTTGCAAGTGACCAATCATTCGCCACTCCGCGCCGCTTACTGCTTGCAAAGCTGTCGCTTTCCCGGCAAATTTCTGGACCCGATTTTCTCCAAACTGCCGAATGCCAGCGTCATAAGCTTCGCGGATTCGTTCAGCGGGGACGGTTTTAGTCACCGCCACGAGAGCGATTTCTTCGGGCCTGCCTCCCGAATGGCGAGCAGCCGCGGCAATTCGTTCACGCACCCGCGAGACATTTTCGGCGACCGGCACGATGTAAGTAAAACATAAAGCGAGATGGGGATACGAAAGGTAAGACCGCGAATCCGCCTTGCATGAGGATTTCCGGAGCAGCAGCTGTCAAGGCCTACATCATTGCGGTAGGCGGAGCCGGTTCTTTGGGGTCGCCGGCGGCGGCCAGAGGCCACAAGATCATTAAAGCCGCCAATGCCAGCAATACCGCAGTTCCCGCGAGGTACAGCGGCTCACCGAAGATTTGCGGAGGCTGTTTCGGAGGCGACCAGGTGGTCGCTCTCAAGCCGGCCCAGAGCAAGCCCATGAGGGCCTCGCCGGCGATCAATCCCGAAGCCGTCAACACTCCCGCATTTTCCACGCGCGCAGTCTGTGCTGAGTTGAGCCCCCGGCGCTTCCCCATCCAATCACCTACTGAACGAAAAATGCCGCCGACAAAAATCGCAAAGGTTGTCTCAAACGGCAAATACATGCCGACAGCAACCAGCATGGGGCTGCGCACCTGCATCATGATCATCCCAACACCAAAGAAGATTCCGACGACCACCAGCGGCCAGGGCATGTTGCCCCCTACAATTCCCATGGCCAGGGTTGCCATAAGTCCGGCCTGCGGCGCTGGCAGCGCCTTGCTGCCAAATCCGAAACCTTTATGCAGCGCCATCAGGGGAAAATACATTACCAGACTGGCGACGACCACGGCGATCAGCTCCGCCATCTGAATTCTGCGCGGCGTCCCGCCCAGAATGTAACCGACTTTAAAATCTTGCAGCAATTCGCCTGCGACTGAAGAGGAAACGCAAACTACCGCGGCGACCCCCAAAACCGTCGCCACTCCCGAGGCCCCGGAAACGCCGAGGAAGACCATCAAGAGAGCCGCGATCAGCAATGTGCTGAGCGTTATGCCGGAAACCGGGTTGTTGGACGAACCGATTGTTCCGCACAGGCTGCCCGAGACCGTGGCGAAAAAGAATCCGACAATGATCATGACGATTGCTGCAAGCACGGCTGGCCAAATCAATCCTGAGATGTGCACATAGAGGAAGCACATGAGCACAAACATCAGGGCGATCAATGCGAAAACCGCTCTAAAACTCATATAGCGTTGCGTTCGCGTGAGTTCCGGCTGCTCTCCCGCTGCCGGACGCAGGTCGGCAAACGCCTTCTTCAGGCCGGAGGTGAGGCTCTTCCTCATTCTGAACAAGGTGTACGCCGAACCAACGAGCATTCCGCCGACGGCGATGGGACGCACGATGAATCTCCACACGGCGTCTGCCATCGCAATCCAATTACCAGGCGAGTCTGGCGGGAGATACTGCCTGACCTGAGGTCCAAGAAAAAAGATGATGAGAGGAACCATCAGTCCCCAGGCTAAGACACTGCCCGCAAACTGCAGGGCAGCGAGCCGGAGCCCGATGATGTACCCCACTCCCAAAAGCGCCGGACTCACACTCGGCGCGGCAACTGTGCTTGCGCCTCCGGCTGCCACAAGGTTCGCGCTCCCGGCCGTTCCCAGTCGCACCTGGCTGCGGCCCAGCATGCCGACTGCGAACTGGACCGTTTTGTCCACCGCAAACAAGCCAAAGGCACCCAGAAGATAGACCACTCCTCCAATTCCGATGTTCCAAAATAGATATTTGGCGGCCTCGGCTCCGCGGCGCCCGGCTTTGTGAATCTCCGCTGCTGCCACAGACTCGGGGAAGGGCAACTCGGGGTCTTCCACCATTCCCTTGCGCACTAAAGAAATGAATAGGACGCCAAGGATGCTGCCTACCATGATTAGTGCCGTCGTTTTCCAGTACGCGTCCGCGAAGCCAAACGAAGGCCATACTCCCGCGATCAGGAACGCGGGGATAGTAAAAATTGCTCCCGCGGCGATCCCTTCGCCAATGGTGCCCGAGGTTCGAGCGATGTTCTCCTCGAGCACTGAACCCTTCCATATCCGGAGTACCGCCATCCCAATGACCGCGGCAGGGTAGGTCGCGGCGATGGTAATTCCGGCGCGCAGCCCCAGGTAGGCATTAGCAGCTCCGAGAACAATCGTCATGAGCAGTCCCAGCAGCACCGCACGCAGGGTGAACTCGGGCATTTCCATGCTTTCGGGAACAAAAGGGCGGTGTTGCCCTGCGCCTTCCTCTACATTCGACGTCGGAGTGCTCATGACGCTCCTATGACTGGCCGGATCTACGATTTTGGCCGCGCCGCACATTAGCACGCTGCGATAAGGATTTACAAGTACGAGCAACGTAGTGTCGCGCTTGCGTCAGCCGCTATAATGATCGTGAAGACCGCAACCCTGTTCGAGGCTTTCGAACGACTGGGGTGGCAGTTGTGTTCTTAAGGTATCAATGTCCCGACTGTGGCGGTAAGGACGCATATCGCTCGCGGCCCCGCAATTTCCTTGAGAAGTATTTCCTCCCTCTTTTCATGCTTAAGCCTGTTCGGTGTTCGAATTGCTCGCGGCGGAACTTTGTCTCACTATTCATGAATGCGCCGGCACGAACACGTAAGTCCGCCGGAAGGCCTCGCGCCGCTTGAACGATTGCTTGCCGCCTAGTTATACTGGGTGAGGATCGTCCGGCTGGAGCCTAACCAGGCGCTGGGCGAGGGAGGTCGGTCTTCAGCAGTACCGCAGACACAACTCGTTCGACCGTTCTCGCGGGGCGAAACCTGCTAAATCTAGGGGTTGCGGGTGCGGCCACCGTCATCCAGGGCCTGTTCGCTGCGCTTTTTCCCTCCGATTGCCGCATTTGCGGCGTGCCTCTGGAAAATATTTCACGATTGCCAGTATGCCGACAGTGCCTTTCTGCAATACAAGCTATCCCCGGTCCAACCTGCAAGCTCTGCGGGGAGAGACTTTCAGCAATACCGTCGCCCACGCTTGATCAACTTTGCGCGGCTTGCTCGGCCAAGAGGCCGCACTTTGCTACAGCCTCGGCGTACGGCTCATACGATGGCGAACTGCGGGAGCTGATTCACTTGTTGAAATACGAGCAAGTCGTTTCCGCCGCGAAGCCTTTAGGGGAGATGCTGGCCAAGGCCATTACCAAGCTGCCGCCCAGCCAGGGTTCGATGACGCTGGTGCCAGTGCCGCTGCATTCTTCCAAACGCCGGCACCGGGGATTCAACCAGGCAGAGCTGATTGCTCGTGCAGCCCTGAGGGAGATTAAGGTTGAAGGCGCGAAGGTGGCTGCCGGCATCCTGGAGCGGCGGCGGGAGACAGCCTCGCAGATCGGCCTCACCCGTCCGCAGCGCATTGAAAACATCCGTGGAGCTTTCCGCGTCGCGCACGCAAGCCGGATTAGGGGCCAGCGCCTCATTCTCGTGGATGATGTTCTCACCACCGGGACCACCGCTTCGGAATGCGCTCGAGTTCTTCTAAATGCAGGAGCTGAGCGCGTGTGGGTTGCTACGGTGGCGCGCACGCTGAAGAATGCCGATGCGGGGCACGCAATCGAGCCGGAGTTTGCAACTGCGCTTCAGGCATCATAAAAATGTCAGGACACAGGCACAATTCGGGAGGTGAGCATTCGCGGCATTCGCTCACGCCAGCGGTGTTTGCCTTTCATCAGGAGAGCGATGTCCACGCGCTGCATGCTCCGGTATTGGTCCTGAATGCCTCTTATGAGCCGATCAACGTCTGCGCTGCGCGACGTGCAATCGTGCTGGTATTAAAAGGCGTGGCAATGGCGGAGGAGGAGAACGGTCACTTCCTTCACGCCGCGCGCCTGGCATTGCGCGTGCCGTCAGTTATTCGCCTGTTGGAATATCGTCGCATCCCCCACCAGACGCGTGCTCTTTCGCGCAAAAATATCCTTCTGCGCGACCGCAACACCTGCCAGTATTGCGCTGAAGTGCTCTCTGCCAGTGAGTTGACGCTCGATCACGTTGTGCCGCGCTCGCGCGGCGGAGCCTCCAGTTGGGAAAATCTAGTAGCCTGCTGCCATCCATGCAACCGGCGAAAAGGCAACCACCTGCCGCTGGAAGCGGAAATGAGGTTATTACGTGAACCGCACGCCTTCAACCTGCATACCAGCCGTCATATTATGCGATTGATGGGCCGCTCAGACGATCGCTGGCGGAAGTATCTGTTTTACTAGCCTTCGCGTCCGCTGCAAGCAGAGCCAAAGTTACTGGGGCTTCTGCGGCTCCGTTTTCTGACTTGGCTCTTTCTCCTGCTCTTTGGGCAGTTCCCGTCCTTCGTACGTGATCTTCACCTTGGAACCGAAGCGCTTGTAATCGGTGTACTTGATGATTTCCCGGATGTGTACATCCTGATAGGCCCCCTTACGAAAATGCAAAGTGTCATCGGCCATGGTGTAGGCCGGAAACCAGTACTGCCCGTCCACCTGCTCTCGCCAGGTCGCAAACTTTGGAAAAAGGTTTTCGTTGCTCTTCTTCCGGATATCCGGAACGGTTTTACCTGAGGTTTTAACCACTTGCAGATCGTGATCGTCCACCCAGATTCGTCCCTGGAAATAGCGCTTCTTGCCTTCAATCTTCTTTGGCGCGATGTCGAATACATAGCAGTGCAGCTCATCCTCCTGCTGCTGGCCGACGTAGAGAATGTCGTATTCGGGAATTTCGTCAGAGGTCAGCACGAAGGGCAGCAGGTGCCGGATGTCCTGCAAGTCCTCGGGTGACATCATGATTTCGCTGAGGGAATTCTGCGGGGCAAAGACTACATTCTCCAGGTGCCGCCCCTGGTTGTCGTAAGTGACGTCGAAGACCTCGCGGTATTCTCCGGTGACGGTATCCCCGTCCAGCGTCTGCACTCGCACATCCTGACGAAATGTATACAGGTCGCGCGCCTCTCTAAACTGCTTCTCTTTGGCGGCAAACTTCGGAATGATATCCTGCGGCGCAATCCCTTTCGGAGGATCGGGAACCAGGGGGCCTTCCTGCGACCAGGCAAAAGTCGCGCAGGCGATCAGTAACGCCATCAGCGGAACAGCGAAGCGGGGTGATTTCATAGATTTATCGGCAAACGATGCTGCTTTCGCCTACCCAATCTTAGATGCGGCAAAAAGAAGATGCGGGCGGAAAGCGCGAGGTGCGAAATTGAAAGGCCGGCTGCTGACTATATTCTCGCGGATTTGGTTGTAAGATGGCCATTGGCTCATGAGTCCGGCTCCGCGTTCCTCGCTCGAAATGCTGTCGTCCCTTCAGCAGGAAATCGCACGTCTCGCCGAAATCCCTGAGGTGCGGTCCGCAATCCAGTGGTTGCGAGACGAAGAAGTCCGATTCGCCCGCTGGCAATTGGATTTGGCCAGAATCCCTGCTCCCCCATTTGGCGAAGGCAGGCGCGCGGACTGGATCGCTGACCAGTTCCGCGAGCTCGGGCTTCTTAACGTCGAAAACGACAGTGTAGGGAACATTTTTGGCTCGCGGCCCGCCGTAGAGAACTCATATATTTCCATCAGCGCACATCTGGATACCGTTTTCCCCGCCAATACTCCTCTGAACGTGCGATGGCATGGCTCCCGCCTTTATGGGCCCGGCATCGCTGATAACGCCGCCGGCGTCACTGCCCTGCTGGCGATTGCCGGGGCGTTTACGAAATTCAATCTGCCGCACGAATTGGCGCTCCTATTCATCGGGAATGTGGGAGAAGAAGGAGAGGGCGATCTGCGCGGCATGCGGTATCTTTTTGCGAATTCACCGCTCAAAGACTCCGTTTGCGCCAGCGTGGTGCTGGACGGAGCGGGCTGCGAGACCATTGTTGCCGAAGCCCTGGGCAGCCGGCGATTTGAAGTTGTGATTCGAGGTCCGGGAGGTCACTCCTGGAGCGACTTCGGCGCACCCAATCCTATCGTTGCCCTGGCTCGCGCCATTCATCTTTTCTCCCAAACCCACGTCGCTGCCTCGCCGAAAACCACATTCAATATAGGGATCATTCGCGGAGGCACCTCGGTCAATTCCATTCCCGAGTCCGCCAGCATGCGCGTGGACATTCGCTCCACCTCTGGTTTTGAAATTGAACGCCTGGAACTGGAGTTGCGCCGGGCAAGCGAAAAGGCAGTCCAGGAAGAAGAAACGCGTGGCGTGGAAATCCGCGCCGGATCCCCGGGAAGCTTCGAATTGAAGGCCGAAATCGCTTCTATTGGGGATCGGCCCGGGGGGCAACTCGACCCGCACGCACGGATTCTTCAGATCGCTAGAGCCGTAGACGCCCACTTGGGGAACAGTTCACACATTCAGAGAGCATCAACCGACGCCAACATCCCAATATCACTGGGTCGCGAAGCCATCGCCATCGGCGCCGGGGGGGCGGGAGGCGGAGCCCACACTCTGCACGAGTGGTTTGACACCACCGGAAGAGATCTGGGCCTGCAGCGTATTCTGCTGATTGTTTTGGCCCTGGCGGGAGCGAGGAAGTGAGGCAAAAATCTTTCCTCGTCGCCGCGCTGGTTTTTTTCAACAGCGGCATGAAAACACAAACTCAGCCCGCCACAGCCAGGGCAGATGTCATATTCATCCATGGGAATCTTTACACCGGCGTGAGCGGCGCGTCCTCGTTCCAGGAGGTCCAGCGGGCGCAAGCCATGGCCGTTCGCGGAGATCGTATCCTCGCCATCGGAAGCGATGCCGAAGTGATGAAACTGAAAGGCTCGGCCACTACGGTCGTCGATCTTCATGGAAACTTCGTGATGCCGGGATTCAATGATGCTCATACTCATCTCGCCGATGCTGGGTTCAAGCGGCTGACTGTCGATCTGACCGGCACCCGCTCACTGGCAGAGTTTCGTGAACGAATCCGGAAAAGGGTAGAGGTGGCACAACCCACAGAGTGGATTGTAGGCTCCGGCTGGGATGAGACCCTGTGGCATGAAAAGAAGTTGCCCACGCGCTGGGATATAGATGAGGTCACGAGCGATCACCCGGTTTTGCTTGGGCGAATCGATGGACATGTGGACGTCGCCAACACCCTCGCCCTGAGAATCGCCAAAGTTACGCTCGCCAGCAAAGCTCCCCCCGGTGGCGAAATCGGACGCGATCTCAGTGGACAAGCAAACGGAATTTTGCGCGAGACGGCACGCGACCTGGTGGCGCCGATTATCCCCCCCCCAACGCCAGTACGGCGCCGCCAGGCGATTGAAGCCGCATTGCAGGACATTGCAAGCTCGGGCGTGACCTCCGTGCAGGACAACTCCGACGCCGAAAACGGCGAACGCTACTGGGATGATTTCGAAGTTTTTGAGCAACTGGAGCGCGAGGGGAAGCTGACCGCCCGAATTTCCGAGTGGCTGCCATTTACCGGCTCGCTCCAGACTCTGACACAGCGGCGCGCGTCGCACCCGCGCTCAGATTACATGCTGCGCACGGGGATGCTGAAGGGCTTCCTGGATGGCTCGCTCGGCTCTCACACGGCGTCGCTGCTGCTGCCTTATGCCGACGATCCCAGGAACTCTGGGCTGCCGCGCTACGAACAGGTTAAGCTGAACCAAATGTCCAAAGAACGCCTGGCTGTGGGATTCCAAATTGGCTTTCACGCGATCGGCGACAAGGCTGTCGCCATGGCGGTTGCGGCTTTCGGGGAAGCGGAGAACACCGCCCGCCAGCAGGGAGTGAAAGCCCAGGACGGAACAGAGAATTACCGTCTACGCATCGAGCATGCCCAGGTCACGAATCCGCAACAGGTACTCCGTTTTCGCGAGATGAAGGTCATCGCTTCCATGCAGCCCAGTCATCTTCTGACCGACATGCGTTGGGCGGAGTCGAGGCTGGGGCCCGCCAGGGCAGCGCATTCTTATGCTTGGGCGGAATTTGTGAATCACTCGGTGGTCCTTGCATTCGGAACGGACTACCCGGTTGAGCCGGTGGCCCCGTTCCGCGGGTTGTATATTGCGGTGACCCGCAAGAGTGAAGACGGCAAACAGGAATATTATCCTGAGCAGAAGCTCACCATCGAGCAAGCAATCGCGGCTTATACGACTGGATCGGCTTATGCGGAATTTTCTGAAAAGGAAAAGGGAGCGCTCGCTCCGGGGATGCTGGCCGATTTCGTGGTGTTAGACCGTGACCTGACTACCATCCCCCCGGCGCAAATTCTCGCCACCCGCGTGCTGCGAACCGTGGTTGGCGGTAGAACGGTGTATGAGTCGAACTAATCCGATGCAGCTTGCGTATGGCTAGTGGATGGAATATTCCATTCTGAGCCACCGTTTTCAGCGGCTAAACGTCTAAACCTGCTTCGGAATTCTGAATAGAGGAATCACTATGCGACGTCTGACTTTTCCCTGCCTGGTCTTGGCTCTGTTTGTTTCTGGACTTACCTTCGCCCAGGTCCAATTACCAAAAACTCCGGTCCGCGAAGTGACGGAGGATTATTTCGGAACGAAAGTGACAGATCCGTATCGCTGGCTGGAAAACACTTCGCAGGCCGAGGTTGTCTCCTGGATGAAGGCCCAGGACGACTACACCCGAGAAGCCCTATCGAAGATTCCCGGACGCCAGCAACTGCTCGATCGCGTCAAGTCACTGGACAATGCCGGATCTGTTGTCTCCAGCCTTCAAGTCTGGGGCGGACATTACGTTTATTTGAAAACCGAGCCCGGTTCTGACAATCGCAAACTCTACGTTCGCGACACGGTGAGCGCCCCTGAGCGCCTTCTGGTCGACCCTGAAAAGCTCACAACGGCGGATGGCAAACATTTCTCCATTGACTATTTCCAGCCGTCGCTGGACGGCCGGTACGTCGCCTATGGCCTCTCTCCCGGAGGATCGGAGGACAGCGTCCTTCATGTGCTGGAAACCGCCACCGGCAAGGCCCTGAGCGACGTCATCGACCGCGCACAATTCGGTCAGCCAGCCTGGCTTTCCGACGGGAAATCATTCTTCATGACCCGCACTCAAAAGCTTGGGCCGACCGATCCGCCAACCGCGAAATATCAGAAGTTGCGCGTCTATCGGCACACTCTTGGAAACGACCCGGAGAAAGATACTCAGATTTTCGGATTCGCCTTCACGCCCAACGTGAAGGTTACAGAAGACGATTTCCCGGTGGTGATTTATTCGCCCGCCGCTCCCAAAGCGATGGTCGGCCTCGTGATTCACGGCGTCAAGAACGAAAAAGATATCTATGTAGCTCCATTCGAGGGCACGCCGACGCCTAACACGCCGTGGAAGAAAGTCGCCGACGACTCGCAGGACATTACCGGATTCGACATTCATGGCGACGATCTTTTTCTGCTGTCCCACAAAGACGCGTCTCGTTTCAAAGTTCTGCGCACCAGCCTTTCGACTCCGGATCTGGAGAAGGCTGCGCTGGTGGTCCCCCCCGGGGGAGCCGGTGATCGTTAACATCTCCGCTGCGGCGGATGGTCTTTATGTGCAGGACCTTGATGGGGGTCTTGGAAAATTGCGGCGCTTGCCTTATGGGTCTGGCAGCGCGGAATCCGTCACCTTGCCATTTGAGGGAGCGATACAGGCACTGGTCACCAATCCCACCCAGCCGGGCGCATGGCTGGAGCTGGTGGGATGGACCAAACCCCCAATCTGGTATGCGCTGGATGCCAAGTCGGGGAAAGTTCAGGACACCCACATCGTTCCACCTTCGCCGGTGGATTTTTCCCAAATTGTCTCCGAAGAAGTGAAGGCCAAGAGCGCAGACGGGACCATGGTGCCGCTCTCGATCGTGCATAAGCGCGAGATCAAGATGGACGGATCGAATCCTACATGGCTCGAGGGCTACGGCGCCTATGGCATCACCATCGACCCGGTATTTCGTCCCACGTGGCTCGCTTTTCTCGAGCGGGGGGGAATCTACGCGGCCGCCCACGTACGTGGCGGGGGCGAGTACGGGGAAGACTGGCACAATGCCGGGCGCATGCTGACCAAGCAGCACACGGTTGACGATTTTGTTGCGTGCGCGCAGTACCTGATCGCCAATAAGTACACATCTACGCCCAAGCTCGCGGGAGAGGGGACCAGCGCTGGGGGGATTACCATCGGCGGAGCGCTCACGCAGCATCCTGATCTGTTCGCGGCAGCGCTGATCCGCGTCGGTGATTCCGATGCGTTGCGTTCCGAGCTGATGGCCAGTGGTCCAGCGAATATCCCGGAATTCGGTACCGTGAAAGAGCCGGACGGTTTTAAGGCGCTCTACGCGATGGACGCGTACCAGCACGTGAAATCGGCTGCGTATCCTGCGGTGCTGCTAACGACCGGCGCCAATGATCCTCGCGTGGCTCCCTGGCAGGCGGCCAAGATGGCCGCGCGGCTGCAGGCCGCAACTACCAGCAAGATGCCGGTGCTGCTGCGCGTGGATTATGATGCCGGCCACGGCATGGGCTCGACGAAGTCACAGCGCGACGTGGAGTTGGCAGATGAGTTGGCCTTCCTGTTCTGGCAGTTCGGGATGCCGGAGTTCCAGCCGGCGAAATGAGCTAGTGCGCACGTGAAAGAAAAAGCCCGGGATCGAAACCGGGCTTATTCTTTGGGAGAGTCGTTACGCCGCCAGCAACATGCCCTTTTCCAGATGCCTAGTGACGTGCGCATACGACGCAGCATGGGGGTCGTGAGTCACCATGACCACCGTTTTATGGAAATCCTCATTCAGCCGTTTCAGGATCTCGAGAACTTCAGTGGCGGAGTGGCTGTCGAGATCACCGGTCGGCTCGTCCGCGAGTATCAGGGTGGGATCACTGACGATGGCCCGGGCGATGGCTACGCGTTGCTCCTGCCCGCCGGAGAGCTGCTTAGGCAAATGGTGAACGCGATCCTCCAGCCCGACCAGTTTCAGCGCGGTCATCACGTGCTCCCGCCGTTGCTGCCCATTCAATTTCGTAAGCAGCAGCGGCAATTCGACATTCTCAAACGCGGTGAGCACCGGAATAAGGTTGAAGGTCTGAAAAACATATCCGATGTGCTCATTGCGCCACTTAGCCGACTGCGTATCGCTGAAGGTGAAAATGTTTTGGCCCAGCACGAGCAGTTCGCCCGCTGTCGGCCGATCGATGGCCGCGATCATGTTCAGCAGCGTGGTTTTTCCCGAGCCTGATGGTCCCATCAGTGCAAGGAACTCGCCGCCCGCGATTTCAATGGAAACGTCATCCAGCGCCTTCACCTGAAAAGCATCGCGCTTGAAAATCTTGCTGACGTTTCTGGCCTGGACAACTTTGGTTTGAGTGGCAACGTCGGCTGCAATCGCTGTGCTCATGACTGTCCTTTAATCTTGATTTTGTCTCCATCTTTCAAATTCTCCGGCGCGGTGGTGATGACGGTTTCGCCGCCGTTCAAGCCGCTTACTAGTGCCCCGCCGCTGCGTTGCGAAATGACCTTGACCTCGCGCCTCATCGCTTTGCCGCTGAAGGCGATGAGAACAAACTTTTTTCCATCCCCTTCCCGTACCGCTGCGGTGGGCACGAACGCGCCCGCGGGTTGCGAGCTGGTATGCGTTTTCTCTTCCGCCAGGAAGCGCACCGTGGTGTTCATCTCCGGGCGCAAAAAAGAGTCTGGATTCAGGATTTGCACTTTAATTTCCACCGTAGCTTTTTGGCGATTGGCTTCGGGAGAAATCTCGGCGATTTCGCCGCTGTACTTGCGGTCCGGAAAGGCATCGATCCGAATGTCAGCTTTCTGGCGCGGCGTGAGCTTGGCAAAATCATCCTGGGCAATGTCAAGGTCAGCCTGGATGTCACTCAAATCCGCCAGCGACACGACTGAGCCTTGCGGACCGCCTTCGGCTGAGCTGGCAAACTGTGCGGTAATCAGCTCGCCCTTTTCCGCCGTACGCTCGAGAATCGTGCCGTTTACCGGCGCCCGAATCACAGTTGCATCGAGCAGCGACTTCGCGTACGCTGCCTGGCCTTCGGCTTGCCCCACCGAGCCTTTTGCCCGGGCGAGTTCTTCAGCCCGCGGCCCCAGCTTCGAGAGCTGGAACATTTTCTCCAAAGAGTTTGTCCGCTGCTGATCGGAATCGAATTTGGCCTTAGCATCGTCCAGCGCCTGCTTGGAAACCACGCCCTGGGCCGCCAGTTCATGGGTACGGTCGAGCGTCAGCTTGTCATTCGCCAGCGTAGCCCGGGCTTCCTCCAGGTTGTGCTGGGATTGCGCGATCTCCTCGGGCCGGGAGCCATTGCGCAGTTCCAGCATGAACGCCTGAGCGCTGTCGGCCGCGCCCCTTGCCTGCTGGTATTGCGCCCGGAACTCATCATCCTCGAGCTTCACCAACATCTGACCTTCCTTAACGTTGTCGCCCTTCTCGACCCCGATCCACTTGACTCGCCCGGTGACTTTCGAGTTCACGTTGATCTTATGGTGAGGAACAATGTAGCCGGTCGCGGTCAAGACCACGCCGCCGATATCACTGCCTTCAGCCGAGGCCCGAACCACCTCCACCTCGGGAGTGGAACCGGCAAGAAAGCGGTAGGCGAGAGTGCCGATTCCCAACAGAACTATGACCGCGACCCCGGCGAGAATGTAAGTCTTTGCCCAGGTTGACGGGCCCGGCCCAGCCACGGCCGCGGAGCGGTCGATCCGCAAGCCTTCCAGGTCTTTGTGTTTGGTATCAGTTGCCATAGTAGCTTTGGTTCGCCTTTAGTCTCGCAGAGCAGCCACGATTTCGCGGCGAGCTGCCCCCCACGCGGGAGCGACCCCGCCAATCAGTCCCATGACAACGGCGAACAGCACGGCGTAACCCACTACCTGGGGCGTAATGCGCATGCTGAAAACTATCTCGCTGAAGGTGACCGCGTTCGAAGTGCCAGTGCTCATGCCGTTGAACGGCAGCATCAGAATGATACCCGCTGCTGCTCCCAGCAGGGCCAGCAGGACTGACTCGAAAACAAACGATGCCAGGATGCTGCCCCTGCGAAAGCCAATCACCCGCAGTGTCGCAATTTCACGCGAGCGATAAGCCACGGCAGCGTACATGGTGTTGGCCGCCGCGAAAATGGATCCAATCGCCATCGTGAGCCCAACAATGTAGCCCATGAAACGTATTGGCGCGCCGGACCGGGTCTGCTTCTCGTAATACTCGGTCTCTAACGCGCCCTCCAGTTCCAGTCGCTGGTCGTCCGCCACCCGATGTCGCAGCGCGTCGGCTGCGATTGGATCAGTGGCCCGCAGATAAGCGGACCCAATCGCATTCTGGCGGTTGAACTGGTCGGCAACCTGATTTACTTCGCCCCAAATTTCGGAGTCATAAGCAGATCCTCCGGCGTCAAAGATACCGGTGACCTTCCACGGTCCCTTTCCGAAATCCAGCATATCGCCGACGTTGGTGTGGGAAAAGCGATTGTGAATGGCCTGGCTGACAACCACCTCGTGCTGGCCGGTCGTGAACCAATGTCCTTCCACCAGCCTCAGGTTGCGGCGTAGTTCCAGTCCATCCGCTCCCATACCGCGCAATGTGACGTTGACTTCGCCACTTCCGTCTTTACGCGGAAGAACTACTACAACCACCCATTCACCCGAGACCAGCGGCTCCCCGTGGCTGTCTTTGGCGATGCCGGGAAGTTCTTTGAGGATGGGCAGCTTGTCCTTGGTGAAGCCGCCCGCAAGTTCCGAAGTCGAGCCCTTGCGCATGACTAATACATTTAGCGGATCACCGCTCGAAACGAAGGCTTTCTGCATTCCGGCGAGCAGCATCATCAGAAACACTGCCGTCATGACGGTCAGCGCGATTCCCAGCGCCGTCATGAGCGTGAGACCCTTGCGCAGGACCATGTTGCGAATGTTATAGCGGATGGGGATTGCCATAAAGATTTTGCGCCTCTTAGCCGATGTGCCGCAGACCCTCCACTATGCCGGTGCGTGAGGCTCCGTAGGCCGGAATCGCGGAGCTCAGAAAACCGGAGAGGATGGCCACTCCCCATGCCACCGGTGCGACGTACTTCCATTCCCGCAGGGCAACCAGAAACAGGCCGCCCAATTGGGGCGCTTGAGACATCCCAAAGAGTAGTGGGTAAGCCACCAGCGTGCCCACAATGCCCCCGATCAGCGCGATCGCCACTGCTTCTCCGATAAATAATCCCAGAATGGTTTGCCGGCGGAAGCCGAGGGTCTTTAACACCGCAACTTCACGTGTCCGCTCTCGGATAGACATGGCCATGGTGTTTCCCGAAACCAGGAGGATGGTGAATACTGCCGCCAGCGAAATCACCAGAATAAAGGCCTTCACATTGCCCAGCATGTTGATGAAGCCGAGTTGAAAACCTTTTTCGGTCTCGGTTTTGGTCGGCTCCGGGGCATTGGCGAACATGTCGTCAACCGTCTTCGCGACTTTGCTTACATTCTGCGGCGAATCCACCAGAATCCCGAACGTGCCCGCCTTGCCTTTGGCGAAGGCCAGACCTTCCTCAACGTATTTCCAATTGAAGTACAAAGCGTTGTTGGGCTGTGAGGCAGTGAAGATTCCTCGCAGTGTCAGCTCCAGCTTGATGGGATAAATATCCCCGGTAATCACGATGCGGTCGCCGATCTTCCAGCCATATTTTTTGGCCAGGGCCGCGTCAGCCACTGCACCGGCGCGGTCTCTCTTCCAGGCCTGCTCCTGCTCAGCGGAGATCGACAGTTCTTTATAGGTGGCGAAAAATTCTTCCGGATCGGTGCCAAAGCGGGCGAAGAAATTCTCCGGCTTCTGATCCCTGTAGATACCCTGGAACCAGTTGACCGGCAAAACGCGCACCACGCCCGGGATGGTTCGGATTTTTTCCCGGTAGAACGATGGAATGAAGTTGGCCAGCGAGACCTTGTGCCGCACAATCAGCCGTTGCGCCGACTCAGCACTTCCCTGATCAATGTAAAACGCCCGCCACACCGACATCAGGAAAGACAGCAGCAGCAGCGAGAAAGCCATGCTCAGGACAGTAAGGATGCTGCGCCTCTTATTGCGGAAGGCATTTTTCCTCACAAAACGGGTTAAGGTCATGTTCGAACTCCGGGAGAAATCGCACTGCGGCTGAGATGAAAGCCCGACAAGCAGGCACTCAGCATAGACGATTGAGCGCCGATCAACAACCGTCCCAATATTATCCACCAGGTTTTAACCTGCCAGTGCAGATCGTCAGAGCGCCGGGCTGACATTTGTCACGTTCATGTCGCCAGGCTTCACTCACGGTTTTTGATTGCTTCCACTGGCTCAATCATTTACATTCTCGGCGTTCCTGGTCAGCTGGCAATGCCAGCGGCCGGAAATCTGGTGGAGGACTATGCTGCAAACTACGGCCCACGTTACCCACAAGGCCCTTGCTGCACCCGACATCGCAATCATCGCGGTGTACTTCGTGGTGATTTTTGCGATTGGGTTTTACTTCGCGCGCCGCGAACGCACTTCCACTGAATACTTCCTCGCGGGACGCGATGTGGGATGGTTTGCCATTGGCGCCTCACTTTTTGTCTCCAATATTTCGACTGAGCACTTCATCGGGCTTGCGGGTTCCGGGGCCACTTCCGGCTTGGCTGTCGGCGATTTTGAATGGCTAGCTTGTCTAATTCTGCTCTTACTGGGCTGGGTATTCGTGCCCTTCTATCTGCGCTCGAATGTGTTCACCATGCCAGAGTTCCTGGAGCGGCGCTTCAACCGGTCGTGCGCCGTATACCTTGCGGGAATCTCAATCATTGCATACGTATTTACTAAGATTTCCGTTCACTTGTACGCGGCGGCGGTGGTAATTCAGCGAGTCTTGGACGTTAATGCCCTTTGGGTGGCGGTGATTCTGGTCGTAGCCACCGGCATTTACACCATTGCTGGGGGCCTGGCGGCGGTTATTTACACCGATCTGGTTCAAACCCTGATCTTGATCTTCGGGGCCGTCGTTCTCACGCTGATAGGAATGCACCGCGTGGGCGGATTTGCCGGACTCCGAAGCGCCGTGCCAGACAGCTACTTCCACATGGTAAAGCCCATCACAGACCCGGACTTTCCCTGGACCGGGATATTTTTTGGGGCGCCCATATTAGGCATCTGGTACTGGTGCACCGATCAGGTTATTGTGCAGCGCGTACTTTCTGCCAAAGATGAAGGGCACGCGAAGGCCGGGACCATCTTTGCGGGATTTTTGAAAGTCCTGCCAGTCTTCATTTTGGTGCTTCCGGGGTTGATCGCGGTTGCGCTTTTTCACGACCTGTTCAGATTCGGTCCGCATGGAGAGGTGCTCAACGGCGATATCGCTTATCCCACATTAATCATCAATCTGCTCCCCACCGGCCTTGTTGGATTGATGATTGCCGCGCTGCTGGCGGCCCTCATGGGGGCAATGAGCTCCGTATTCAATTCGGCGTCCACTCTGGTTACGCTGGACTTCTATAAGAAGATCCGGCCCAACGCTAACGAAAAGCAACTGGTTGGGTTTGGCCGCATCATGACCGGAGTGATGGTGCTGCTGGGTATTGCCTGGGTGCCTTTTATCAACCGGATCAGCAGCCAGCTTTATGTTTATTTGCAGAGCGTGCAGGGCTACATTAGTCCTCCGATTGCTGCCTGTTTCATTCTCGGCATTCTTTGGACGCGCCTCAATGCTCTGGGAGCGATCAGTTCGCTTTTGACAGGTTTCGTTCTGGGCGCGCTGCGGTTCATCCTGGAACTGATGTATCCGGGGGGCGTTGGCATGGCGTCATCTCTCCAGTGGCTGGTTTCGATGAATTTTCTGCATTATTCAATTCTCATGTTCGTGATCTGCTGCGCCGTGCTGGTGGGAGTCAGCCTGGTGTCACCTGCGCCAGAGCGCAGGAAACTGGCGGGGCTTACGTTTGCGACTGTGGGCGAAAAAATGGACGTGGTTCCGGTGACCCCTGGGGCGATTTATAAGCCTGCAGCCGAAACCGAAAAAGAGCACAAGCTGAACCTGGCCTTCAGCCTGTTGCTGGTGGGAACCGTGATTGGTTTGTGGATCTATTTCCGGTAGCGGTTGATGGCTAAGATCCGCAGCCTTCGGGCCAATGTCACGCGGGAAGAGGCAATCGAACAATTTTCTTGCCCCGGGCTGCTGCGCCCGGTTCGGCGGGCATTATCCGGTCCCTTGCGGTCGGTTGCTGATTTCTACATTCCGTTTCGCGTTTTCCACCTTGATGTACGGAACCGGGGTAAGCTGGAAACCCGAATCATGGCCATCGATTCGACGACGGGCACGTTGACGCCCTATTCGTTTCCCCAGCATCCAGGCGAAGAGGAACTTGTCTCAGCTGAGACGCGGAACCATGCCGCGAGCCTGATTTCGCAGGAAGCAGCCGCCCAGATCGCCATCACCAGGGCGCAGCGCTTGCTGTTCTCGACCGGCTTTTTCCGCGTTCGCGAGCTGAACATTTCCGCGAAGCTGGGCGCAGAAATTCACGTTCCCTACTGGGTCGGTTTTCGCGGAAGCACGGAACGAGCCAAATTCACTGTTATGGACGCAGTTCGCCGCCGGATAGAAGGCGCCAAGGTTCGGCAGATCATTCGTAATTGGCTCAGCGCAGAGGGCTAAAAGCACCCCGGCCTCTGTTTACTCGTCTTTGAAGGCCATTTTTCCAGAGTACTTCGGTAATCTCCGTTCTCATCGCGGCCGATCTATCATCCTCCCAGTGCCCTATGATATAGGGCAAAGCTTACAGAACTCATGGCTGGACAGGTAGAAATGTCGAACAAACTCGGGCGTTTCGAACTCGTAAGTCAGATCTCCCAGTCGCCTGTCGCGACCGTGTTTAAGGCGCTGGATCCTGACAGTCAGAAGACGGTTGCTTTGAAGGTCGTCGACTTAGGGAAGGCCGCAGACCGCGCTGCTTTGGTGACGCGGGTCTTCGAAGAGGCAGACCAATCCAAGCCACTCAACAGTCACAACATCGCAGTGCTGTACGGCGTTGGTGATGAGGGCGACCAACTTCTTGCGGCGACTGAGTACGTGCAGGGCAATTCCGTCGCAACCACACTTGCCCGCAAAGACGGGTTCTCCATATGGGACCTGCAGGATATTGCCCGTCAGCTTTGCCATGTGCTGGATCATGCCCAGGTTCATCGCGTGGTGCATCAATCGCTCGAACCCGCGAAGATCATGGTGCAATGGGAGGGGCTGGTAAAGGTCCTGGGCTTTGGGATCTCTTCGATGACCGCCAGCGTTACTCCGCCGGAAAGCGTTCCCGAAGCGTTTCATTACTATTCTCCGGAACAGTTGCGGGGTGAGCCCTGCGATCATCGCTCGGCGCTGTTCAGCCTGGGAGCCATCCTTTACGAAATGGCTACCGAACAGAAGGCGTTCGGCGGAGAGACCGTTGACCAGGTCCGCCACGCCATCCTTGAGAGCACACCTCCTGCGCCGCTTCGCCTCAAAGCCGACTTGAATCCTGGGTTGAGTGATTTGATTATGAAGGCGATCTCAAAATCTCCTTCCGGCCGGTACCAGTCAGGGCAGGATTTATTGCGCGATCTGGAGCAGTGCAAGACCGCGAACAAGGCCGCCACCTTCGCAGCTTTATTTGAACCAAAAACGCGCGCCGCCGCCGTCGGAACAAGCGCAATTTCCAGCGGCCAGCCGGCAATGCCGCCCACTCCACGGCCGAGTGTGACGGCATCCACGGTAACCTTGCCCGGAGATGCTAAGTCCAGCTTGGCAGTTGATCCAATGACGATCAAGAAGCCGGCCAAGAGTCCCGACAGCGGGCCGGCCGCCAGCAGTTTTTCTGAGATCGACCAAATGCCGCCGTTGAAGGAATCTTATGTCCCGGCTTCCCCGGCCCCGGTTGCTGAGGAGCCTCCGGAGCCTGATCCGCTCCCCCAAGCGCGGCTGAATAAATCTGCGCCCGACAAGACCAAGATCCGGGTTAGTAAGGCAGCGCAGAAGGCGGTTACTGAAATTCGCCACACGCCGCCCAAGTTGTACCTGTCGGCGTTAGTGGTTGCTGGGGTGCTGATTGCCGCAGCCATCACAGGACTCATGGTGCATAACTATTTGGCAGATCGTGAGCAGACTGGTACTACGTCCGCCCCCGCTGCGTCGGCGGAAATGCAAACAGATCCCGCGACGGCGAAAGCACCGCCCATCACTTCTGTTGCCCCTCCGTCAGCCGCGAGTGCGCAGCCCGCCCAAACGCAGGCAGAACAGACTGAAGGCCGCGCTGCCGCAATTGCAGCCGCGAGAGCCTCGAAAAAACTGAAGTTAGGAAATGCGAAACCCGCACTCCCCGTCCCCGCCGTAGCTGTTGCGCAGCTCTCGATTATTTCCAACCCCGCGGGAGTGCAGATTGCATTTGACGGCGGCGCGGTTTGCGAAACGCCCTGCGCGCTCACGGGGATTGCGCCCGGCCAGCACGTAATCGCGGCAACCAAGCCCGGGTATGGCCCTGAAAGCCGCACCATCGCCATGTCCGCAGGCGAGAGTTCTTCGCTCTCGCTCACTTTGAATCAGCTTGCCGCCAAACTATCGATAACCAGTTCGCCCGCCGGAGCAATGATTCTTGTGGACGGCAAAGACACTGGCAAAATTACTCCGGCCGTATTTTCTTTAGAAAAGCCGGGAGCACACACGGTAGTAGTAAGACGGGAAGGCTATCTGGAGGAGACCAGTTCAGCCAGCGCCGACGCCGGCCAGACCGCGACTCTGAATCTAAACCTCAAGTCACTTGGGAGCACTGACAAAATCCGTGGCGCTGGGGGGAAATTTAAGAAGATCTTTGGCGGGGGCGACACTTCAGGCATGGGGATAGTGAGCGTTAAAACTCAACCCAAGGGCGCTCAAATCATGGTCAACAACCAGGTTCTCGACAAGACGGCGCCATTCGATTTCTATTTGAATCCCGGAACTTACTTGATTGACATCAGCATGTCGGGGCGCCGCAACGTGCACCGCGTCATCACTGTCAAGCAAAGTGAAAAACTTGCCATCGACGAGACGCTTTCTCCAGAGTAGAAACAAAAAGGCCGCCGATACTGCCGGCGGCCTTCTGCCCGTTGTTGCAACTTATCTGTCATATCCGTTTCGATACCCGCGAAAAGCGCTTTCGTAACCCCGGCGATAGGCGTCGGCATAGTGTTCGCGATACTCATGCCTGTTGCCGAAAGCGCGGCTGTAGCCGTGGTCGGCGTCATCGTAGCGGCCCCGCGGCATGGGGTTGAAAGGCTTGCCTCGCCACATGTCTTCGCGGGCTACCTGGGCGCCATCGCGGAAGCCAAATTCTGTAGCCGCATGATAACCCCGGTGGGAATCGCCGTATCCATAACCGTAACTATAACCAAAACTATACCCATCGCGGTTGTGATACTGGCTGCTGTAACGATAATCGTCGGCATCGTGGTAACGGCGGTCATCACGGTCGTAGCCGTAATCGTAGCCATAATTCTGGGCAGCGGCGAATCCCGCCGAGCCGGCCGCCATGGCGATCACCAGCGCTGCTGTTCCGATGATGTTCTTCATATGTCCTCCTGCGAAAGCGGCCTCTGACGCTTCTGACCGCACCCAGGAAACTCAAACCCGCATGCGCAATGAAAGTTTCGACCGGAATACTGCGAGGCAGAGAAGGTTGGCCCACGGTGTTAGACTTGCTGCTTTTAAACCGAGCGGAGTATTTGCATGGCGATCGAACAAGTGGGAGTGATCGGCGCGGGAACCATGGGCAATGGCATAGCGCACACGTTTGCGCGCGCAGGATATCGGGTCACTTTGTGCGACCTCGAACAAAAATTCCTGGATCGCGCCCTGGCCACCATTGCTAAGAACCTCGATCGCGATGCTGCCAAAGGCAGGATCACCGGCAGCCAGAAGTCGGAGGTGCTGCAACGAATCGTTGCCGTCATCGATCGCAACCAGCTTTCGAGCTGCGATTTCGTCGTTGAAGCAGCATCAGAGAAACTCGATATCAAGTCTGAGCTTTTCCGGGATCTGGACCGCATTTGCCGCTCCGATGTCATTCTGGCTTCGAACACGTCTTCCATTTCCATCACTAAGCTGGCTGCGGCCACTACTCGTCCCGCGAACGTGATCGGCATGCATTTCTTCAATCCGGTGCCGGTTATGAAGCTGGTGGAAGTGGTTCGCGGCCTGGCCACCAGTGACCAGAACTTTCAAACCGTGCGCGAGCTGGCAATCAAGCTTGAAAAAACGCCGGTGGAGGTGAACGATGCCCCCGGATTCGTTTCCAACCGCGTTCTCATGCCGTTACTGAACGAAGCCATGTATGCGGTCATGGAAGGGGTGGCAACCCCTGAAGCGGTGGACGAGGTTTTCAAGCTGGGCATGAATCATCCTATGGGCCCGCTGACGTTGGCCGACTTCATTGGCCTTGACGTCTGTCTCGATATCATGCGGGTGTTGCAAACCGGCTTAGGCGATCCCAAATACCGGCCATGTCCGCTGCTGACCAAAATGGTGGACGCCGGCTGGTTGGGAAAGAAATCTGGCCGGGGATTCTACAAGTATTAAATCCAGTATTAAATCAAAGCCTGAAATCAATATGGAGAAATCCGGCGTCCCCATCTTTGCCTTCGGTATCCTTCTCGGACTCTGCGCTGGGCTTCTGGAGATCACCGTAGGTGATTTGCTGGCCACGGCGCTTTTTGTGCTGATTTCGACCCTGGTGCTCGGATTTATGAGGCCGCGGAGACCCTGGAGGTGGATTATTGTGGTCGGCGTCTTTGTACCTTCGGTCCGCCTGGCCGCATATTTGCTAATGACGCAAAGGCCGTACCCGGCGCAAATCTGGGAGTCCGCGCTGGGATTCCTTACCGGAGTTGCCGGTGCATATGGCGGAGCACTGGCCCGCAGGGGAGTAGATGAATTATTTCGCCACCGCTAGGCTGCGCCCTGAGGGTTAGCCTTCGTTTGACCAAAGGTTCCGCTTAACCAGAGAGGTACTCCCAAATCCACAGTAGCCGAATGTATGCTGCCAGATATGGGAGTTTCCGTCTCGGTGCTGGCCAGCGGCAGCCGGGGTAATACCGCCATCATCGAAAGCTCGGGTGCGCGCATCCTGGTGGATGCCGGCATCTCCTGCCGTGAGACTTTCAAGCGCCTCAAAGCCATGGGCCGCGACCCGCACACCGTCTCCGCGGTGCTCATCACCCATGAGCACTGCGACCACATTTACGGGCTGGCAACCCTGGCCAAAAAACTGAAGGTGCCGGTGTTCATGACTGCCCCCACCCATCATGCCTGGGCGCGCTCCTTGCGCGATGCGTGCGGCGAAATGCCGGAGATTGCAAAGCTGGAGATTTTCTCTGCCGGACGCTCATTTCAAATCGCCGACATCACCGTGATTCCGTTTACGATTCCGCATGATGCGGCCGATCCTGTGGGCTTCACCTTCCGCGCCGAAGGCGCCAAGATCGGAATTGCCACCGACCTCGGCTACATGCCGGCCAGCGTGCGCGATCATCTGCGGGGCTGTGACGTACTCGTCATTGAATCCAACCATGACCTGGAGATGCTGCGGATTGGACCGTATCCGTGGCCGGTAAAGCAGCGGGTGATGAGCCGCGTCGGGCACTTGTCCAACCAGTCGCTCGCTGAATTCCTTGCGCAAGACTATGATGGAGTTGCATCTTACATCGTATTGGCGCACTTGTCGGAGCAGAACAATCACCCTGAAATTGCGCGGCAGGCGGCGGAAAAAGCATTGGGGCCGCAACGTTCGTTCTTGAATAACCGGGTCATGCTGGCCACGCAAAATGCGCCGGCAGAAACGATTGCTCTTTAGCTCTCAATGAGTCAGTGCATTGATCCTGTGGTGGGAAAAATCCTGGCGGGCTGGCGATACGACATCTCCAGCCTGGCGCCCGAGATGCGCGCCGACTACGAACACCATCTTACAGCTTGCGAACACTGTGGCTCCCGCCAGCGCCTGCACCGGGGCATTGATTTAGGACTGATCATCCTGGCCTCAGTCTCGGCAGGGGTTTTCCTGCTGGCCTTTGGAGTTATCCACCATTTCGCGCCGCGCCACTCGTTAATCCTGGAACTGGCAGCCATGACTGGCTTTGGGCTTTCGGCGCTCATTTGGCTCGTGGTAGCAGTCGCCACCCCCGCTCCTGCAACCATGGTGGATGTTGCCAGGCTCGGCGCCCGCCATGTGCATGATCGCCTCCCGGTCGAGATTCGGGAACGGCTCCCCGAAGATCTACGAGTCAAGCTCACGGGATCGTAATCGCTATGCTCTGATGTGGCAGCTGGCCATGCCGCGCTTTTCCAGATACTGCTGGTGATAATCTTCCGCTTCGTAGAAAGTTGTGGCTGGCACAATCTGGGTTACAATCGGGCGGCGAAAACGGCCAGATTGCTCCAGCTTCGCCTTGGACGACCGGGCCGCCTCTTCTTGCTCGGGCAAATGGTAAAAGATGCCTGACCGGTATTGCGAGCCCAAGTCGGGACCCTGGCGATCCAATTGCGTGGGGTCGTGGTTTTCCCAAAAAACCTGCAAAAGCTCTTCGTAGGAAACCTTCGCCGGATCGTAATCCACTTCGACGGCTTCGGCGTGCCCCGTGGTATCGCTGCAGACGTCTTTGTAAGTTGGGTTGTTCATTGCCCCGCCGGTGTAACCCACACGCGTGGCAGTGACTCCTGGAAGCTGCCGGAAAGTAGCTTCTACGCCCCAAAAACATCCTGCGGCAAAGGTGGCTTTGGCCATGATTTGCTCCCCTTGAAGTGTACCAGTGTAAGTTGGATGCCCCAGATTCCAAAAAGTCTCGGAGTTGATTGCACGCTCCAGACTAGGCAGCATGGAACCGCTACCATGATCCCCTTATAAAAACGGGAATCTATAAGACCAGCCCACGGGTCAGCTCTGCCAAGTTACCGAGTCGATGATCGCGGCACCAGCGCTCCAGCTCCCCTACAATTTTTTCGGTGGCACGAGGATCCCAGTAGCTTGCGGTGCCGACTTGAACCGCGGTGGCGCCGGCAAGCATGAATTCGATGACATCTTCCGCGGTCGAGATACCGCCCATGCCAATCACCGGAATTTGCACCGATCGTGCAGCCTCGTAAACCATGCGGACCGCAATCGGTTTGATCGCAGGTCCGGAAAGCCCGGCGGTGATGTTGGCAATGCGCGGCTTGCGCGATTCGACATCAATAGACATCGCAATGAAAGTGTTTACCAGCGAGACCGCATCAGCGCCGGCTTCCTCGGCGATGTGCGCCATTTGGCCGATGCTGGTCACGTTGGGCGACAGCTTCACAATCAGCGGCCGCTCGGAAAATCGTCTGGCGGTGGTCACCACTTCGTCGAGCGAATGGGGATCAACGCCGAACTGGATGCCTCCATGCGCGGTGTTCGGGCACGAAACATTGAGTTCATAGGCGGCAATGCCCTCGCCTTCATTCAGAATTTGAATCGTGTGTTCGTAGTCTTCCCGGGTGTAGCCGAAAATATTGGCAATGATGGTCGTGTTCTTGAGCGCACGCAGCCGGGGCAGCTTTTCTTCGATGAAAGCCCGGGCGCCGATATTTTGCAGCCCTATGGCATTGAGCATACCGGCGGCGGTCTCGTACAAGCGAGGCGGAGGATTTCCAATGATCGGCTCGCGCGAGAGGCCCTTGACGACAAACCCGCCAAGCCGGTCAAGGTGCACTACATCTTCGAATTCGATTCCGTACCCGAAGGTCCCACTGGCAGCGATCACCGGATTCTTTAGTTCTACCCCGGCGAACCTCACTCTCAGGTCGGGCGTCATTGCGCCCCGCGAACGGCGGGAAATGGCGGGTGAAAGCGCATCGCGATGTTAGTGTACACGCGCTCACCGGCCCCGAACGCAAGGTGCCGGCACCCATCCCTACCCGGCTTTGCACTCAGGTGCAAAGCGCGCAGCTTTCCATTACATTATTGTTTCTCTCATGCTCGACTTGACCTTTGTCCGCGACCACCTGCCCCAAGTCGAAGAGATGCTGCGCCATCGCGGCATGAATCCCGACACCGTCCTGAAGGATTTTCGCGAGGTGGACGCCCAGAGAAGGCAGGCCATTAATGCGGCAGAGGAATTGAAGGCGCACCGGAACCGGCTGTCCGCAGAGGTAGCAATACTGAAGAAGTCTGGTCAGGATGCTGCGCAGATCATTTCCGAAACCAAAGACATGAGGGTGCAGGTCCAGGAACTGGAGAAGGCGGCGGAGGAGTACGATACCCGCCTGAGCGGAATATTGGTCGGTATCCCGAATCTGCCGCACGTGTCAGTGGCTTTAGGGAAGTCGGCCGAGGACAACGTCGAGGTGCGTCGCTGGGGGGCGCCGCCGGTTTTCGACTTCGCCCCCAAAGCGCACTGGGATCTCGGCGAACAACTTGGAATCCTGGATCTGGAGCGCGCAGCCAAGATTTCGGGCGCCCGGTTCGCGGTTTATTGGGGTGCGGGCGCCCGTCTGGAGCGGGCATTGGCCAATTTTATGCTCGATGTCCATACCCGCGAGCACGGCTATACGGAAGTCCTGCCGCCCTACCTGGTGAACTCAGAATCCATGTATGGCACCGGACAATTGCCTAAGTTCGCTGCCGACCTTTTCCGGGTGCCGCACGGGGAGAAGGAATTGTGGCTGGTTCCAACAGCAGAAGTTCCGGTAACCAATCTCTATCGCGACGAAGTGCTCGACGGCTCCCGGATGCCGGTTTCACTCACGGCTTTCACGCCTTGTTTTCGCAGCGAAGCAGGATCCTATGGAAAAGATGTGCGCGGGATCATTCGCCAGCACCAGTTTCAAAAAGTCGAGCTGGTTAAATTTTCCCGCCCCGAAGATTCATACGAAGAACTGGAAACGCTCACCTATCACGCTGAGACAATCTTGCAGAAACTCGGCCTCCACTACCGGGTGGTGGCGTTGAGTACCGCCGATATGGGTTTCGCGTCTGCCAAGACTTATGACCTGGAAGTTTGGTTGCCGGGACAGCAATTGTTTCGGGAAATTTCTTCCTGCTCGAACTTTGAAGCCTTCCAGGCGCGCCGGGCCAATATCCGTTTTCGCCGCGAAGGGAAGGGGAAGCCGGAGTTCGTGCACACCTTGAACGGCAGCGGACTGGCTGTTGGCCGTACCTGGCTCGCGGTTCTGGAAAATTATCAGCAGGCGGATGGCAGTGTTCTCATCCCGGAGGCCCTGCGGAGGTATATGGGGACCGATCGCATCTTGCCGGGAAAGTCTGTTTAAGCAACTCAGGAGCGCTCAAAGCGATCTACACTCTTTGAGTGCGCCGGGTGAGACCCCCAGGCGCCAAGGACTGACGTCAAACTTGCAAAGAGCAGAATTGAATCCGACCGCAACCGTGGCGCCGGCTCGCCGCCGGAACGTTCTCCGCACAATTTCCGGTTTCATTTTCTGGTCTCACGAACGTGGGACGATTCAATATGACGTAATGGTTACTCTGATTCTGCTTTTCGTGTTTTTCTCGCCTCGCATCGTAAACTTCAAAGACCGCCCTGTCGAACACAGCCCCCATCCTTCGGGAGTGGTAGTGTATCCCGATGGAAATGGAGAATTTATCTACCAGGTGGATGGCAATGCGGTGGAGGGCGGAAACGACGCCGCGGTACGGGCGCAATTGCTTCGCATTATTGAACCCATCTCCGGCTCGGTCAGCATCACAAGATATGAGGCCGTGAAAGACAAGAGCCGGATTGTGGGTTATAAAGTCTGGATTCAGAGAGAGTAGTGAAGATGGCCAAAGCTAGGCGGGTGATAATGGTTGGGCCGCGGTTAAGCACGCTGCTTTGGCTGCCTTTTTCGCTGCTCCTGTTTTCGGGGTACGGGGGCGCCCAATCCGGCGACCTGGAAAAGGTGTTGGACCAGATGGATGACGCCGCCAAGAAGTTCCGAACCACGCAGGCTAATTTCACCTGGACCCAATACAACGAGGTTGTCAGTGCGGTCACCGACACTCAGAAGGGAAAAATCTACTTCCGCCGTGCCGGCAAAGAGATTCAGATGGCTGCAGACATCACCGCGCCTGACCCGAAACAAGTCATCTTTTCTGAGGGCAAGATTCAGGTGTACCAGCCGCATATAGACGAGGTGAACATCTATGACGCCAGTGCACATCGGGAAGAGTTTGAGAGTTTCCTGGTGCTGGGATTCGGCGGTGGCGGTCACGACATGGAGAAGGCTTTCGAAGTGAAGTACGAGGGGGCGGAGAAGATCGACGGCGTGGAAACCGCAAAGCTCGACTTGGTACCCAAGGCAGGCAAGATTAAACAGAATTTTGCTCACATCCTGCTCTGGATCGACGCGTCCCAAGGAATTTCAATTCAGCAGCAGCTCTTTGAAACCAGCGGAGACTATCGATTGGCTAAGTACTCCGAGATTCAGGTCAACCAAAAGATCGCCGATTCCGCCTTCAAACTCAAAAGCTCGGGTAAAAGTAAGACGCTAACCCACTGACCGCCAGCGGTTTACCATTTTGGGTTCGGCAGATTTGTCTCTGTAAATCGGAGATGCGGCGTTATACTCCAAGAGCGCCATCCAAGGAATACAGCCTTTTTAATGGAGTCTCATGGCCAAGGTCTTCACCATACCCGTTCCACCAAATGTTATGCGTCCGAAACGAGTGCGTACATCTGACCCTCGCTATGTAGATGGCCAGCGGTTGCTTGTAGAGGCTATGAGGTATCTGGCGCAGACCGATCCTATTGCCAACCGGAACGCAATCGAGCTGCTGTCAGAGCACGTCCGAACGCGCTTCCGCATGACTGACTTGCCCTTGGGCTAAGGCTCTGTTGCCCGCGATTGTAGCCGCACCTAAAAGAATCACGACCGGATACATTTCCAACGTGTATCTCGGCTCGGGATTCTCCAGGGTGCCCAGAAACGCGGAGCGGAAAATGCAAAACGTGATCAGTAATCCTACAAGGGGTGTTCGCCGGGTGCGCACCCATCCCGCGAGAGCTAAAACGAGGTAGCACACATTGATCATGCCCAGCGATACTGCCAGCGCAGAGAACTTTGGCTCATCGTTGAACTCCCACCAGCGGCTGTCGGAAGGCAGCATTTCCGTGCGCGGACGTGCCCACATGTCTAACACCCTGAGCGCCGGAAGGCCCAGATAGTATCGCGCCGGGTGTGCGCGAATGCGGTCGGAGGCAATCGCCTCGAATCGCCGGTCCAGTTCCGGGGAGACATGCAGTAGCGTGTTGTATTCCTTGATCACGCCGGCGGTCTGAGCCTGCTGCTGCAAACTGTCAAAGGCGCGAGACGGAAGCTTGCCGGGGTCCATCTCGCTGCCCGGAACCGCCCAGTAAATTTCCTCCACCGAGCTATAGTCGGCAATCCAGGTCTTGACCCAGTGGTTGAACCCCATCGGTACAAATTCCTCTTCTTCGTTGGCATAGCGCGGCGCGAGGGGCTGGAAACGATGGAAAACGCGCCAGTTTCGCAATGTCCATGGGACCAGTGGCAGGGTTGAAACCACACCCACCAGCAGCACGGGTATTAGGAAAATCCTGACCGGAAGGCGGTTGACGGACCTTTTGGCCGCAAACTTCCACACCAGGAATGCTTCAATCGCGACAACGAGCAACATGCCATCCGGACGCAGCAATATGGCGGCGGCACACGCAGCTCCGCACCCCGCCCAATATGCGGCTCGTGATGTTTGCAACGCCCGCGCCGTTAGGTCCAAAGCCAGCGCGGTAAAGAAAACTTCGAGGGTCTCGGTCAACGCCGCAGCCGAGTAATTGGCCAGGAATGGACAGAGCGCCGCCAGCACAAACGCGGTGCGGGCGCTGGCGGGGCCGAAGATCCGCAATGCTATATCCGCGCACACAAAGCAGGCGCCAACGTCGAGGAACATCTGCACGATCAGGACGGCGCGATAGTGCTCCATTCCAAAAATCGAAAAAATCAAGGCCAGAAACGCTGGGTAACCCGGCAGCCGTATGTAAGTCGGAGAGATTTCTTCTGGCCCGCTCAGGCCATAGACCCCGTGCTGGAGCCAGTTCTTGGCGATGTCGCCATACACAAATGAATCAGTTACCACGCCGGGAAAATACCGGATAAACATCAGCCGCAGAAGGAAGGCGGCAGCCGTAATTGTAAGAATGAATCGCAGGTTTCTGCGAAGGAACTGGTACACCATGCGACTATATCGCGTTTGTTTTGAAGACGGGCGTGTTTGACCCTCCTGAACCCTCCGGCTAGGATGAGGTTGGCCTACCTCGCATGGCGCACCCTGTTTTCTATGATCCCCGGCGAGCCCGCTGGAAGAGGCTCAGAACCTTGCTGGACATTGCCGGTATCGCCCTCAGCACTATCATTGTGGTGTTCGTCTACACCGCGCTACGCAGCGAGCCCCTTCCTAAACTTCTGCTTCAATTTCAAAAGCATCCCTATCATGCGCTGAAGGAAACTGAAAAAGAGAAAGCCAGAGAAAAACGAAAGCAGCTTGCGCGGCGAAGTCACCGTCGTACTAACGTCGCGCCCTCGCAGGTGGAACTGAACACCGACGAAGGTATTCGCGCAGCGTTTTACGTCCCCTGGGATGCTGCCAGCTTTTCATCGTTGCGGGAATATGCGCGGCAGATTGATCTGCTCTATCCCGAATGGCTGCACGTGCTCACTCCTGATGGCCACTTGCAAGGCGTCGATTCGCAAACTAACAAGCCCTTCGATGTGGTGCAGAACGGCGTAGTGCGTGCCGTAGATGACAAGGTGATGGCATTCCTGAAATCCGACGACACGGGAACCGAAGTCTTTCCGCTGGTCAACAACTTTAATGGCGCCGACTGGCTCGACATTTCAGCTTTCTTGAACGACCCAGAGGCGCGCTACCGCTTTCGGCGGGAGATCGCGGGGTTTCTTGGCAGCGACCGGTATCGCGGGCTGATGGTGGACTTTGAAGACTTCCCGCAAAAGGGACAAACGGGTTTCGTGGCTCTGCTCCAGGAGCTTTCGCGGGATCTTCACTCCAGAGGAGTGAAACTCTACGTGAGCGTGCCGGCGGGAAATTCTGATTTCCCGTACGGCGCGGTTTCGAATGCGGCCGATGGAGTAGTGCTCATGAATTATGACGAGCACTATGCCGGCAGCGGTGGTACCGCCGGCCCAGTCGCTTCCCAGGACTGGTTCACGGGGAATCTGGCGCAGGCGAAGAAAGTTGTCCCTATCGATAAGTTGATTTGTGCCATCGCGAATTATGGTTATGACTGGGTCGAGAGGCCAAAGAAAGGCAAGCTTCCGGCGGATGCAAAGGACGTAAATGTCTCCGTCCAGGATGCGTGGCTTGCGGCGCGCGATTCCGAAGAAGAAGTGGACTTCGATGGTGACAGCCTGAACCCGCACGTGAGGTATCTCGACGAGCAGAACCGAAGGCACGATATATGGTTTTTGGACGCGGTGAGCGCGCTGAATCAGATGCGTGCGGCGCGTGCGGCCGGCATTCGGACCTTTGCTCTCTGGCGCCTTGGTTCTGAAGACCGCTCACTGTGGAAAATATGGGACTTTCCCCTCGATAATGCGGCTCTGTCGAAGCTGCGCGACGTTCCACCCGGGCAGGACGTGGACATGGAAGGAAGCGGCGAGATCCTGAATGTGGAGGCCACGCCCGGAAACGGAGAACGCACGATAACCCTGGACTACTCGGACGGGCAAATTGGCGATGAGGTCATGGATTCTTTGCCTGAACCTTACCGTGTGGGCAGGTATGGATCCAGCCCGAACCAGGCCGCAATTACCTTTGACGATGGCCCCGATCCCGAATGGACACCAAGAATCCTCAATATTCTGAAAAGTGAACGTGCCCCGGCGACATTCTTCCTGATCGGCATACAGGCCGACAAATTCGCGTCACTCACATCGCGAATCTACAACGAAGGGCATGAGATTGGTAACCATACTTTCACTCACCCAGACATCAGCAACCTGTCGAGCCGGTTTGTGAAATTAGAACTGAATCTGGCCGAACGCCTGTTTGCCAGCCGCCTGGGTATCCGCACGCTCTTATTCCGTCCGCCCTATTCCATCGACGCCGAGCCGGATACGGAAGATGAAGTCAGGCCGCTCGAAATCTCCGAGAGCATGGGATATCTCACCATTGGTGACAAGATCGACCCCAACGATTGGCGCGACAACCCGCACCGCACCGCCGAGCAGATCTCCAGCTATGTGCTCGCTCATCTCCCACCCTGTTCACCCGCGGACCGCAGCTGCGGAAACATCATCTTGCTCCACGATGGTGGCGGAGATCGCCGTGAAACGGTGCGTGCGCTTCCGATGATCATCGAGGGCGCGCGCGCCAAGGGAGTCGAGATCGTTTCATTAAGCCGCCTGCTGCACAAGAAGCGAGCGGACATCATGCCGCCCATTCCGGTAAACGAGCGCTGGTCGGCACGGCTCACGTGGTTCGGGTTCTGGATGTTTGACGCCGGCTTGAAGTCCATTGCAATCATCTTTTTTCTCGGCGATTTGCTCATGACCGGGCGCCTGCTGTTTGTCGGCGCATTTGCCGTTTACGACCGTTTGAGGCCTCATCGGTATGGCACAGCCGAGGAGGCGGAGGGGTACTATCCCAGAATTGCGGTGTTGATCCCGGCCTACAACGAAGAAAAAGTCATCGAGCGCACGATCCGGGCAGCGCTGCGATCGAGTTATCGCAACCTGCGCCTTATTGTGATTGATGACGGCTCCAGTGACAAGACGTTGCAGGTGGCGCGCGACTGCTTCCCCCGCGAAATAAGTTCGGGACGGGTGCTGATTCTTGCGAAGACAAACTCCGGCAAAGCCGAAGCCCTTAACTTTGGTTTGCGGCAGTTGCAGGAAGAAGAAGAAATCTTAGTCGGGATCGATGCCGACACTGTGATTGCCAAAGATGCGATTTCACTGCTGGTACCGCATTTTATGAATCCCAAAGTGGGGGCCATCGCCGGAAACGCAAAAGTCGGCAATCGTGTCAACCTGTGGACACGCTGGCAGGCGCTCGAGTACATCACCAGCCAGAACTTTGAACGCCGGGCGCTCAATACTTTGGGCACAGTTAGCGTCGTTCCCGGAGCCATCGGGGCCTGGCGAGCTTCTGCGGTCCAGGAGGTTGGAGCCTACCAGACTGATACGGTCGCTGAGGATGCCGATCTCACCATGGCACTTCTTCGCAATGGCTACCGGGTCGAATACGAAGACCGCGCATTGGCGTATACGGAAGCGCCGGTAAATGCGAATGGCCTGATGCGCCAGCGTTTTCGCTGGTCTTTTGGCATAATGCAGGCGGTTTATAAACATCGCCAAGCATTTGCGCGGAAGGGCGCGCTTGGCTGGATTGCGCTGCCCAATATCGTTGTTTTCCAGATACTGCTGCCGCTGGTCTCGCCCTTCATTGACATGATGTTCGCGGTGGGAACGCTTTGGTACCTTGTTCAAAAGTATTACCATCCGGAATCAACCGATCCCGCAAGCTTTCAGCGGCTGGTCATCTTCTTCGCGGCATTCCTTATTATTGACTTCATCACGTCGGCCATTGCTTTTGCGCTGGAACGCAGCACGCCGGACACGCGGGAAGATTCCTGGCTGTTGAGCCAGGTCTGGTTACAGCGTTTCGCCTACCGGCAACTGTTTTCATGGGTCTTGTTCAAGACAGTGAAGCGGGCCGCCAAAGGCGAACCCTTCGCGTGGGACAAGCTGGAGCGCACTGCCGCGGTTACGTACGAGGAGTCTGAGGATTCTGTGCACGTCTCCTGACATGGCTCGCACCATCATTGAACCGTTTCGTATCAAGAGTGTCGAACCCATCCGCTGGACCACCCGGTCTGAGCGCGAGAAGTTATTGCGTGCTGCCCATTACAACCTCTTCCTGCTTCCCGCTGCCGACGTGCTGATCGATCTGCTTACTGATTCCGGGACCGGGGCCATGTCCACACACCAATGGGCTGCACTGATGGAAGGCGATGAAAGCTACGCCGGCAGCAGGAGCTTTGAACGATTCCGCATTTCTGTGCAAGATATTTTTGGCTACCGCCATGTCATTCCAACCCACCAGGGCCGCGCCGCTGAACGAATTCTGTTTGGCGTGACCTGCAACCAAGGCGACATTGTCCCTAACAACACCCATTTCGATACCACTCGGGCCAACGTTGAGTTCGTGGGCGCGGAAGCCCTCGATCTGGTAATTGCGGAGGGTCGCGAGCCGGGTACGAAACACCCTTTCAAAGGAAACATCGATGTGGCTGGGCTGGAGGAATTGATTGGTCGCGTCGGGCGTGAACACATACCCCTGGTCATGCTCACGATCACCAATAATTCCGGCGGTGGCCAGCCGGTCTCCATGGAAAACATCCGGCAGGTCAGCGCCCTTTGCCGCAAGCATCAGATCCCTCTTTATTTTGACGCCTGCCGCTTCGCCGAAAACGCCTACTTCATCAAGCTCCGCGAGAAAGGGTACGAGCGCCATACCCCCAAGCAGATCGCTCAGGAAATATTCAGCTACGGCGACGGTTGCACCATGTCCGCCAAGAAGGACGGCATGGCAAATATCGGGGGTTTCCTCTGCACCAATGATGATTTGTTGGCGCAGCAGCAGAAAGACCTGTTGATTCTTACCGAAGGATACCCGACCTATGGCGGCCTCGCCGGGCGAGACCTGGAAGCCATCGCAGTTGGCGTGCAAGAGGCGCTGGAGGAGGACTACCTCCGCTATCGCATTGCCTCGACTGCGTACCTGGGAAATCACATCGCCGAACGCGGAGTCCCGATTGTTCAGCCTCCGGGGGGACATGCGATTTATCTCGATGCCCGTGCGTTTCTGCCGCACGTTCCCCCGGAACAGTTTCCTGGGGTTGCGCTTGCGGCAGAACTGTATCTACACGGCGGAATCCGCTCCGTCGAGATCGGCGCACTCATGTTCGGCGCGGCGGCGAAGATGGACCTGGTCCGCCTGGCAATCCCGCGGAGGGTATACACCCAGAGCCACATTGATTACGCAGTAGAGGTGATTCTCGAAGTATGGGATCAGCGGCACTCCATTCGGGGGTTCAAACTCACCTATCAAGCGCCATTTCTCAGGCACTTTACGGCGCAGCTTGAGCCGGTTGCTTAAGTTCCCCGAGGGATCTTTATGCAGCCTTGTTGTTTTCTGGTGGCGCAATTGACGAAAACTTCCTGCGAGAGCGGGGCGGAATCAGGTCGGCATATACATTTGCCACCTCTGCCGTAACTCTGTCCCAGAGGTAATGTTCCCGCGCCCGTGACTGGCCTTTCTGTCCGGCCGCGGAGCGCAGCCGCGCGTCTGACAACAGCAGACGCAACATCAGCTGCAGATCCTCAGCGTCGCCCCTGCGGAATGTGAATCCGGCATTGCCGATGATCTCGCAATTTTCTGGGGCGTCGCTGGCCAGCACACACACACCAGCTCCCATCGCGTCCAGAAGCGCAGCGACGATCCTTCGAGATCGGAAGGGAGGACAAACAGCGCTGCGTGGGTGAGGATCTCTTCTAACTCGCTGCCCGCCAGCCAATCGAAGATCCGGATCTTTTCGCTCTGATGCAGGCGGAGACTGGCAGCATATGCGTCCGTGTGGCTAGACCCTCCCGCGAGTACCAGGGGCAGCGGTGTATCCATCTTCTCAAAGGCATCGATGAGCAGGTGGCAGTTTTTCTCTGGCGAATACCGGCCGAGATAAAGTACGTACCCAAATGGAACCAGGCCAAGCTGTTCCAGGTGGAATGACGGCCCCGGCCGTCGCAGTTGCGTGCCATTCGGAATGCACACTGGCGGTGCTCCGTAACGCGAGTTGTAATAGCTCCGCAGGCAGTGGGAGACCACTACAGTTTTGTTGGGCAGGCTGGCGGAACTCCACTCCCCCGCTTTCAGGACCTGGCGTGCAACCCACCTCCATTTCTTCCGCTGCCAGTCCAGGCCTTGCACCGTCACAACGGTTTTCTTACCAAACAATCGAGGGACGAACGAGAACAATGAGGGCCCCAGCGTTTGATAGTGGATGATGTCGTATTTGCCGAAGCACGCGTGAATGGTGCTCAGCAACGTGTGCGCAAAGGTGTCCAAATGCTTGGAGCGGATGGTTGGGATCCGGATTGCTCGCATGCCGCGATGCTCCCCAACTTTTGGGGTGAAGTAGTTCCTGCAATAGGCGGTCACGTCGTAGCCCATTTCGACCAGACGCCTGCCCGTTTCCTCGTAGTAACTTTCGACACCGCTGTACTTTCCTACTATGCCGCGTCCCCCGATAAATGCGATTCGCGGCCTTCGACCTCGGGGATCCGCCCCCTTTTGGGGAGCCCGCGGCGGAGTGGTAGATGCAGTGTTGGCGAGCTGCCCATAGAGTTTTTCGAGCGCCTGTAGATGTAGATCCTGAGAATGCCGCTCGCGAATGAACTCCCGCCCTGCCATGCCCATTTGTCGCGACAGTTCAGGCCGGGCGTGCAGAAAGGAAATGGCCGCGGTGAGTTGATCCACATCTCCCGCCCGGTAGAGAACTCCGGTTTCACCTTCTTCGACAAGCTCACGCCGGGAGCCGAGATCGGATGCCACCACCGGCCGCCCGAACGCGTACGACTCCAGGATGCTCTTGCCCAGGGTTTCGTAAGCGCGAGAGGGAAATACGGTGAATTGCGACTGTGCAATCAATGCCTCCAAACAGGCGCCCGATACATAGCCGGCAAATCGGATGTTCTTCAGTTCTAACCTGCTAACCATGGCCTCGAGCTGAAATCGTTGCGGACCGTCGCCTGCCACCACAAGTTGGATATGTGGAAGCCGGGAAATTGCGGAAATGAGATCTGAGACTCCTTTCTCCGGCGATAAACGGCCAAAATAAAGTATCGAAGCGCTAGGGCCGGGATGTGTCGGTAGCGCTGACGACAGGCTCTGGAAATGCGGAAGCACCTGAATTCGATCACGATCCCAGCCGTTCTCCATCAACTTCTGGCGGGCAAAGTGACTCGGGGCAAGAATCAGGTCCACGCACTTGTTGTAAGTGCCCAGCCAGCGATGGAAATAAGCTTCAGCAGCCAGAACCGCTGCTGCGCGCCGGCCTCCTCCATAGCAACCTTCCCGGATTACGTTTGAAAATGCTCCCCCTTTGCACCGTTCACACCCCGTTCCTGACGACGAGACCATGTTGTAACTGGGACAGATCAGCTTAAAGTCGTTCATGTGGTAAATCACCGGCACGCCTTGAGCTTTTAGCTCCCAAAGAATCGATGGCGAGAGGTGATGATAGATATTGCGGACATGAGCGACATCCGGCCGGAAGTCTGCAATCAGGTGGCGAATTCGTTTGCGGGCTTCCGTTGAATAGACTGCACGCAGCGCCAGACGGGCCCGGGCCAGCCCGCCCCCATGCTTGAAATCACTCAGAGGCAGGAAATGTTGATCATAGGGGGTGGGCTCTCCGCGCGGATCGGCCATAGAGAACAGCGCTGCCTGGTGACCGCGTGAACGCATCAACTTCATCGTTTCAAGCAGATAAACTTCGGTTCCGCTGAAGGGGAAGTTGTACTTGTTGCAATATAGGATTCTCATAGGGTGGCTGTGGTAGTTCCTTCAATCCGCTGTGCCGCGCTGCTCTTGCATGGTGCAGAAAGTCAGTGGCAAAAGCCGGAAGGGTAAGCTCGCTATTAAAGTGGATTGTCACGTGGCGCCTGGCTGCATGACCAATCGGCTCCAGCGACCTGCACCCGGCGCGGATAAATTCAAGTTTTTGCAGGAAGTCTTGTAGGGAGTTGGGCTGATACAAGAACCCAGTCTTTCCGGAAATAACAAGCTCCGGAATTCCGGTAATTGCCGGCGCAAGAACGATCCGCTCCATGGCCATTGCTTCCATCAGGGTCACGGGGATTCCTTCGCTGAGACTGGTAAGCACGACTACATCGGCTTGCGCATATCGTTCACGGAGTTGCTCACGCGAAAGTCCTCCCAGAATCACGACTTCGTGCTCGAGTTCCAGCGCTGCAATCAACTCTTCCAGATTTCTTCGCTCTTTCCCATCGCAATTAAACACCGGAAGCGCACGCCCTTGGTCTTTAACTCGCGGCAAGCGAGCATCAAAAATCCCTGGTTCTTCACTGCCTCCAGGCGTCCGGCCGTCAAGATCGAAAACTCTTCGTCCTGGCGCCGTGAAGCTCGCGCCTGCCAGAAGTTCACGTTAATACCAACCAGGTGAAGGAGTATCTTTCTGCAGTCAACCTCCGGGTAGTGCTGCGCAATATAGTTGCGATTGAACTCGGAAACGGTTACGCAAGATTTGCGATTCTTCAGCTTTGCGTCCAGATAGTCTGTCCGGATGAGCAAGTCGGAGCCATGCAAGGTCATGCTGAAGCTGATGCGGAGGATGCGCGCCGCTACCATTCCAGACCAGGCGGAAAAATATCCATGATGCACGTGGAGATGGCTAATGCGCCGCCTTCGGAGCAGGGCCGCGAGATAGACGCCTAGTCCGGTGTGGACCAGCGTTTTCATGCGACGCGCGAGTGGTTCGGGGCCGTGAATCGCGCGCCAGATCAGGTCTGCGATTCGATGGAGATTGGTGGCGCACAGCCACGCTGCGACAAGGGCATATGGAAACCGAAACATGAGTATGTGCAAGGTCCCGGCGGCATCACTGCGCACTTCAGGCGAGATGTCCGGCCTGCGGAAACTGCACGGCACAACTTCATGTCCCTGCCTGCGGAGCTCGCGAATTTCTGCGGCAACGTACGGCTCAAGGTTTTCCGTGAATCGGTTGGAAAGATATGCTATCGGCAATCGCTAACCCCCGCCCCCGGCGAAAGCATCGCGCTCGCGGGCTGCGAGAATCCCTGCGAAGGTAAACAGCAAGCCATTCACGAACTGATAGTTCATCACCACTGCACTTGCGTTCAGCAGGTAGGCGGCGAGTATCACCGGCCAGAGCTGGCGGAATCCCGAGTCTGAAAATGTTGCTGCGTCGTCGTACGTCGTTTTGGGAACATTTCTCAATCGGAAGAGCGACACCACGAGCCATGCATACAGGCCGAGGCCCAGCAGTCCGTGTTTCACTGCCAGTTCCAGATAGGTGTTGTGAAAAACGTAGTAGTCGGGACGGAAGTCGCTGGCTCGTCTGGCCAGTTCCGCCTGCATCTGTGCATCGGTCTTCCAGCCTATGAATGGTTTTTGGGTGAACATCTCCCATCCCGCACGGTACATACCGAGGCGAAATTCGACCGGGGAACGATCCGCCAGGCGGTCGCTGAGCGTGCTGGAATTGAATTGGTAAAAGACCAGAGTGATGGCCCCGATGGCCGCGATCACGCACAATTCCAATGCCGCCCTTCGGACCCGCTTGCTAGACGGAAGAATGGAAAGAAATACGAGGGATAGTGCTGCTGAGATCCATACCGCGCGGGTCTTTGTGGCGATGAACGCCAGCGGGACCCCCGCCAACAGCAAAATCGCCAAAACCCTGGGAAGCCGCTTCCTGCGGAAAGAATCTAAAACAATAAGCCCCAGTATATTCAGCGAGACTCCATTCGCGACGGCCTGCAGAAACGGTCCCCGGGCGCGGTCGGCATGGATTCCAATTCCTTCATCGAGAATAAAGCGGGGAAAAATAAACGATCGTGCATCCAAAAAGAAAAGAACTGACATCGTGCTCAGGTAGGTGAGCACGGCCAAGCAAAATACTTCCAGCTTATGCAATGAACTTTGATCGCGAAAAACCAAACCGGCGATGTGGAAAAGTGTGAACGGCACGATCCATTTGGCGACGAGCAGGCTCCACGCCTGCGCTTCATAGCGTTGGCTGAGAACGCTACATAGACCGAGGAGCGTCAATCCCAGCAGAGGCCAGGTAACCGGATATGTCCGAAGGCGTTCACGCTGAATACAAAAATGAATGCCGATAACAGAAATAAGGAAGGGAAACGCAATCCGGTCCCACGGCAACGACTTCAAGTCCGGCGGGCGGAATAGCATGGCAGTGAGTGTGACGAGGAAAATGAATACCGGAGCGGCTGTCAATGCATGCAAAAGCCGGAGCGGCGCCGACAGTAGGGCGCTCGCGGCTTCCTCCCGGTAAAAAACCCTTTCCGCGGTGATACCGGAGCTCACGCGCCACTTCCCCCCAACACAATGGCAACCGTCTTCAACAGAATTCGAAGGTCGAATCCAAGGCTCCATTTCCTGATGTACTCAACGTCCAAGGCAACGCTGTTTTCAAAAGAGGGATCATTTCTGCCCGTGATCTGCCACAGGCCAGTGATTCCCGGAACGAAGTCCAGGCGTTGCAGGTGCGAGAGGCTATATCGTTCTACGTCATCGGGAGGGTGAGGGCGTGGCCCGACGAGGCTCATCTCCCCGCGTAAAACATTCCACAGTTGCGGGAATTCATCGAGGCTGTAGCGGCGTAATATTCGGCCGATTCGCGTGATCCTTGGGTCATTGGCGATCTTAAAAAACGCACCCTGGCGCTCATTGATGACCCGCAAATTGCTTTTCAGAGAGTCGGCGTTGGGAATCATGGTCCGGAACTTGTAGCAGGTGAAGCGCTGGCCTTTGCGTCCGACTCGCGGAGCACGATAAAAGACGGGTCCAGCGGAGTCCAATTTGATAGTGAACGGAATAGCGGCGAATAGCGCAAGAGTGCAAGTAAACCTGCGGAAGCCAGCATGACGTCCGCGATCCTCTTCGCCGCCAGGCTCCATTCCGGGAGCTGACGGCACACCTTCAGGATTGGCATGCCGCCCAGGTCTTCCAATTGAACTCTTGCCGTCCCCAAGCCATACATCTCTGGCGCCAGGTGGATATCAATCTGATTCCGCATCGCCACCCGGACCGCGGTCCGGGCAGCTTCCGGGTCGTTCGTGGCAATGATTATCTCCTCCGCGAATTCCCGGCGTGCAGTTGCCGTGAGGGTCGATAGTCCTTGAGCGCCTCGCAGCAGGTGTGCTGCCACGGTTCCTCGCACGGCGCGGCCCGAGAGCCGATTATTTTCAATTGCGCGGGTGACCTTTTCGGCGTGATCTCCATCTCCGGCGATCAGTACGTTGCGCGCATGGTCGCTAATTTCCGGCCCCCGAATCATCCATCCCAATTGCCGGGCCGCGCACAGAATGCAAAACTGTACCCTCCGAGGAAAAGCAGTGGGAGGAGAGAAGATCGCATAGGTCCCGATCCAACTGCGAGAAACGCAAAAAGAATTCCCCAGAGAATCGCCTTCGCTACCACTTGATATTCGGTGGAACGAGACCGGGAGCGGCAGCCGTAAAGACCCTCTTGAATTGCAAAACAACCGAAGCTGCAGCAGTAAAAACTGAAAGTCCTGAAAGAGAGCGCCGGAATCTTTAAAAGCAGCTTGTCGATCGCAAATATGAAGGCGACCGCAGCCATGTCAAAGCAGACCATGCCGAATTTGGAAGGGTGGACTCCCTTCAAGAACTCCGGCGCCAGGGTCACGCGGGAATTACGTTCACTCCAGCAGTCCGCTAAGGGCCGGCTGTCCGTGGCCGTGAACTGCGGGATTCCGCCCGGCCCGTCTTGCCAAGCTGCCACCCCGGGGACCAGACGCGCCAGGTCGAGTGCATGTGAGGAGGTCACCTCTGATTCCGCGCGACGCAGACTCGCGGCGTCAAAAATGCGTGTCGTCTTCTGCATGCGGCGCTAAAGCCTCCGGTAAATCGCTTCGGGAATGGGAAAGCCTCGGTTGTCCAGTACTGTTCCCACCAGGAGGGGGGCGGGGCAGCGCTCCAGACATTCCTTTGCGCGCAGCGCCGCCTCTCGATGCGTCCGGTTTGCCGTGAGTACCAAGACTGTTCCGTCGCAGGAGCTGCTTAGGTTGTCCGTGTCGCCATCGCCTATGTAGCTGGGAATAAGGAAATATTGAAAAGCAGTCTGGATTTCATTTTTTAATGAACTACAACATGCTTCTCCGGTCAAAGCTTGCTGCCCTTCAACAATGGCCACTCGGAGTCCTTAAACCTCTGCAAGCACGCTTCCGAGCTGCTCACAGACCCCTGAGGCGTTGGTCTCTTTATCCGCGGCTGCGAACAGAACCCGTGTCCGCCGCACTGTCGGCGAAGGAGAAAATATCTGCATGGCCAGCGAGCCCGCAGCCCCACCCATATCAGACGAACTGAACCTCGAAGGCGCAGCGCCCCTTGCTCGTGAAGGTCGAACGATGCGGATCAGTACCGAAGGGCTTTCCTGCCAAATTTGCGCGACTGATCTCATGATGCCGCCAGACCGAGCCCCGGCTTCGGCGACCGCGCCGGCAAGGACCCCAAAAAGGGCAACGACGGGTCGAAGTAATCTGACGCAAACGCCATTCCTGTGCTGAAGACACCAGCCCCAACCAGTGAAATGCATGTTGCAGTCCAGAACGGCCAAACCGGCAAAGCCGGCACGTGCGGCTCTTCCGCAATTGCGACGTTCAGGATTTTGCCTTGATCGAGGGCGTCCCCGATCCTGGCTTCTTCGCGTTTGTTTGCATAAAGCAGATACTTTTGCCTCGCAGCCGTGAGCCTCTGTTCCAGGATCTCTTGACTGATTGCGCTCTCGCCAAGTCTCTGTGCAGCTGCCCGATACTGTGATACCTGGGCGCGTGCTACCCCTTACGAGCAGGAGGAATGGTTTTACTTCGTCGAAGGTAAGTTAAAAAATTCCCACCATCGTGCCCCAGTAGTTAATTCATAAATAATAGTCTCAAATGCACCGGGATAGGCCAAGGTCGCCCAGCTGGAGCCGGAAAGAAGTAAGCCCTGGGAGTAATCGTTCAGGTCGCGGTACCAGCCAACGGTCACACCAGCCGCGTTGCGCCGGGAAAAAAGCGTCACGTTAGGTGCATTGGGGTCAACGTATTCTTTAGTTGCGCCATTGGAATACCGCACATATCCGGCGAGGGCGGCGCCGCTCTGTTGGCCTGAGCCTGAGCCGACGACTGTACCCCAACGATTAATCCCTGAGGGGGAGAAACCGTTGAAGAACTTCCCAATTGGTGCAGGTTGCGGTTTGGGCGTCGGAGAGAGCTGACGCCGACAGCAGCAGGAATCCGGCAAAGCGAGAGAGACGTGAAAACATAACGCCACCTCATTGGCCGCCAGGAGAGATGCTGGCCCAAGTAGGCGAGTTGCCTGCTAGACTTCCTCGTGACTATTGACCGGCGGATGATCGAGCGCTGGTGGCCGGTAATGGTGCTGGATGATGCGGAGGCTGGCCGGCCCTTCGGCGGTTTTGAAGGGTGGGTGACCACGACCGTGAGCGTCATAGAAATTTCGACCAACACCGAACAAATCAGTCAGCTGGTCGGCTTCCAGCATCGCAGCGTCAGCAACCGTCAGCCTTCCAACTCCACATGCTAATCTCGATGGCGAAAACGAATGCCCGTGCCCGCACAATTGTCTTCAGCCATCTACGCTCTGGGCGCGGTCGGCTGCTGGGGGATCAGCGACTTTCTCGGCGGATATACGGCGCGGCGTTTCAACGCTTTTCTGCTGACCGCCATCGGCCATGCCAGCGGGCTTGCCATGGTGGCCAGCATCGCGCGGGCAAATCATCTGGCCTTTCCCTCCCTCCACAGCATGGAATGGGCGCTCATGGCGGGCGCAGCCGGAGGCTCCGCTCTGGCCCTCTTTTACCGCGCCCTGTCGCAAGGCAACATGGGGCTGGCGGCGCCGGTAGCCACAGTGATTGGCGCGGGCATTCCGGCGGTGTTCAGCATCTGGACGCAGGGATTTCCCCACCCACTCGCGCTTGCCGGATTTGCCCTGGCGCTCTTGGGAATCTGGCTCATCTCCCGCCCCGAAGACTCGAAAAAACCTAAGGGACTTGGCTTGGCCTTCGTCTCCGGCATCGGTTTCGCCGGTTTTTATATTTGCATGCGGCAGGCGGGAAGTGGCTCGGCGCCGTGGCTGGCGGCCGGCTCTCGCTCCGCGTCGCTGGTAGTGACTCTCGCCATTCTTCTGCTGAGCAGGAATTTTCGCCCGGCCTACCGCGCCGGGGTGTTCATTGGGGCGCTGGCGGGATGCCTCGACGTCACCGGGACCATGATGTTCGTGCGTGCCAGCCAGACCGGGAGACTGGACTCTGCCGTGGTGCTCACCTCTCTCTATCCCGTCATCACCGTGGTGCTCGCCCGAATTTTGCTCAAAGAACATTTCACCCGCTGGAAGACGGTGGGAATGGTGGCGGCCTTGGCCGCGGTGCCCATGATTGCCCGCTGATGCAAGCGCCTAGACTTCACATGAACCTGCTATCTGCGACAGTTGGGCCTCGGATCCCAGCTTTCTTACGAATTTTGCGAATGCTACCATCCAGTCGTGGCGCTGCTTGAAATTCGCAATCTCACCAAGGTCTTTCCCCAGGGCGAATCTCTCTTTGGACGAGGCGCAAGCGGCGAAGTGCGCGCCGTCGATGATGTTTCGCTCGAAATCTTCGCCGGCGAAACCCTGGGCCTGGTAGGGGAATCGGGCTCCGGCAAAAGCACTTTGGGTAGGCTGGTCCTCCGGCTCATTGAGCCAACATCCGGCAGCATAAGTTTCGAAGGACACGACCTTTCAACCGCCAGCCGCAGCCAGATGCGGCGCACCCGCCGTGACATGCAGATCATCTTCCAGGATCCGTTCAGCTCGCTCGATCCGCGCATGCGCGTTGCCGGCCTGATTGCCGAACCACTGCTGATTCACAAACTCTCGGGTGCCCCATCCTTCTCGCGTTCTTTGCGAGAGCGTGGGCCTGTTACTCAGGTCAGCGAGGGTGTCCCCTCTTTCCCCGGTGTTGCGAAAGGTGGGATGCGGTCAGATGGAAATGAAATTCGTTCCCGCGTCCAGGAACTACTCCGCGCCGTAGGTCTCGACTCCTCTGCTTTGCTCCGCTTTCCGCATGAGTTCAGCGGCGGCCAACGCCAGCGCATCGTGATCGCCCGAGCTCTTGCGCTGAATCCGAAGTTCATCGTCTGCGATGAGCCGGTTTCGTCGTTGGACGTCAGCGTTGGCGCCCAGATCGTGAATCTGCTGGCCCAGTTACAGCGTGAGTTCGGGCTGACTTACCTTTTCATCACCCACTCCATGCCCCTGGTGCGCTATCTGTCGACCCGGATTGCCGTCATGTACCGCGGCAAAATCGTGGAGATCAATTCCACCGCGCAGATCACCGGAAGCCCGCAGCACCAGTACACGAAGAGCCTGCTGCAGGCCACGCCCGAAATTGCGCTCTAGACGTGCGCCGCCCCGCGCATTTATCCTCGCTTGCGAATGATGGAGGTTCAAATGAAACATCTTCTCATCGCCTGCGTCGCGTTCCTCTCGACAGCCCCGCTCGCCCAGCAGAGTCTTGCTCAGCAGACTAAAGATCCCGTCTCCAGCGCCTTGCGCGAAATGATCAAGGGCCGTCAGAAAAACACCGTCGCGGCCTTTGAAGAAATGCCGGCGGATAAATACAACTACAAACCCACGCCCCAGCAGATGACGTTTGGACATCTCGCAGCCCACATCGTCGAAGGCAACTACTATTTCTGCGCCAATGTCGGCGATGTTCCGCAGCCGAAGGTGACAGAACTAAAGGGCAGCGAAAGCAAAGATGCCCTGGTCGCGGCTGTCAAATCATCATTTGAATTCTGCGGCGCCGCCCTCGAAAAGGCCACCGACTCGAAGATGAATGAGAGCATAACCTGGTTCGACGGCAAACCCCAACCGCGGGTAATGGCCTTCCTCGGACTGGCCAGCAGTTGGGCCGATCACTACGGCATGGCGGCCATGTATTTGCGGCTGAACGGTCTGGCCCCGCCCACGGCAAAGAAGGAATAAAAATGCCGCCCCCCGGGCAGACGGCGGGATACTCTGGCACTCCCTTGCCAAAAAAGCTGGGGATTCGCGCGAACTCTGCTGTCTTCCTGGTCAACGCTCCGGAAAGATTTGAGAGAAAACTCGAGCCCATGCCCGAGGGCGCAAACATCTCATCGACTCCGAGCGGCTCAAATGTCGCCATACTCTTCGCCGGGTCGCAGGCAGACCTGGTGCGTGATTTCCGTCCGCTGGCTAAGGCGCTGCCCGAAAAGACCGCACTCTGGATCGCATGGCCCAAGCAGGCGTCAGGCATGGCCACGGACCTGAAAGAATACTTCGTTCGCGAATTTGGACTAGACGCCGGCTGGGTGGATTACAAAGTGTGCGCCATTGACGCGGCCTGGTCAGGACTTTGCTTCGCAAGAAGAAAACGCTGATTTCGTTCTTTCGTCAGCCGCGAAGCGGCGTCAGATTACAGCCCAGGACGCAAGCCCTGGGCAGCTCGAGCGACCAGACCAAGCCCCAATGGGGCGACAGAAACCTCAGGCCCGCGCCATTCGCGCGGCTTCAATCCCATCGAGCGCGTTCCACAATGCCCGGGCAGCTTTTTCTCCCGCCGCCAGCGCCTTTTCCGCGGCCGCGGAACTCGGCTCCACCAACTTGCCCAGCTGATGCCGCCATGTCCGCGAGTGATAAACATCAGCCGTAGTGTGCAGGGTGAAATATGCGCGGGTCTTTTCGTCTGCGCCATACATTTCCCGCAACCCGCGAGCCTTTTCCTCGGCGACACGCGGCACTTGAGACTCGTACGCATAGAAGGCGGCCAGCGCTTCCTCGGGAGCGCCCTCCCGCGCCACCGAGTGGAACGCTTCCACCAGTTGCTCGACCTCAACCACCGGAACGTGCCCCTCCGGATTGCGCTCGCCCCCCATTCCCTCCACAAAATCCAGCCAGAGGTCTGCGTGCGGACGATGCGAGCCCTCGCCCGCCCCCATTTCGTCTTCGCGGCTCACGTACACCACGCGCCGCAACTGGTCATCTTGCAGCCTCGCGCCGAATTCCTCTAAATAAGAAGGAAATGCCTCGACGTGATGAAAATAATCGAGCGCATACTGGCGCAGCTCTGCGCGTGTCAGTTCCCCGGCGCTCCATGCTTTGTAAAAAGGATGGCAGAGCAGATCATACTTCGCAATGCGCCGCGTCAGTTCGTGGAAAAATTCTTTGGTGGTCATGGCGCCTCCTTCGGGAACGTCAATACTACGAGGAACAAACCTTCGCTCGCAAGCGAAAGAGATCCGCCAGGATAAAAATCAAAAGCGTTTAACCGGGGGGGACGCCAAAGTTCTAGGAGACCGTCGCTTCGCAATCTTGCGCCGCCTCAGCGCTTTGCGGCTAAAATCCTTCCCAGTCCTGCGAGGCGATTGGCCGTGCATACCGTGCGCCTGGGTTTGTTACTCGTCTGCGCTTCATCCTTATCTTACGGACAAGCCAACTCGCGCATCCCCGACGAAGTTCGTCATAAATCCGGCTACATCAACCCGGTGGCGAAGCCGGCAGACTTTACATCTGCCATGCTTTGGGGAATCGTCATCGCCGATACCCGCGTGCCCGGATACCAAAAGGCAATCGTAGAGATTGCGCACACCCAGCTCGCCTGCCGGGTGGACGGCAAAAATGTCGTCCTCAACGACGATCACGGCAGCGTTCGCGGAGGCCTGTATCGCCGCTATCCCTGGTTCGCCACCGACAACCACGATCCCATTCCTCTCGCGCACTCCAGAAAGCACACCGTCATCCTCCGCGTCGGCACGCGCACCGATCGCGCCTGGCACTTCTGGGCCGCTTCCCCGCGGGCAGCACTCCCTTCCGGGCATCTCCAGGGCTGCACGGTGAAGGCCAGCGTCAAAATTTCTCGTGGCGCTCTGCTGCAGATGGGAATGGATTACTGGCGCAATCCCACCATGGGCTACGGCCCCGGCGGCAATAACCACGAAGCCGGCGCCAGTGATTGGTATTTCCCCTCGAACCATTGGCAGGACGCGGTCTTCACCAATATCCAGCGCTGATTGTGTGGGGCGGACGCCCTCGTCCGCCCACACCCGCATGGGGACATTCCAGGACCACATTGGATGAGTGACCTGTAAAATAAGATACCGATGCAATTCACCGAACAATTCGACATTGTCATCGTCGGAGTTGAGGCGGTTGCGCGGCGTCTGAGCCGCGCGCCGAAATCCTGAGCGTGGTCGAAGGACCTGGGGCCGAGCTGAACGGGAATTTACTGAATGCAATTCACCGAACAATTTGACATTGTCATCGTCGGAGCCGGACACGCGGGCTGCGAGGCCGCCGTGGCATGCGCCCGCATGGGCCTGCAGACCGCGCTCTACACGCTCAACGTCGACCTGATCGCGCAGATGTCCTGCAACCCCGCGGTCGGAGGCATCGCCAAAGGCCACCTCGTCCGCGAAGTGGATGCGCTGGGCGGCATCATGGGCGAGATCACCGACGCAGTTGGCATCCAGTTTCGCCTGCTCAATACGTCCCGCGGCCCGGCCGTCTGGTCTCCCCGCGCCCAGTGCGACAAGCAGGCTTACCGGCTGAAAATGCGGGAGGCGCTCGAAGCCCAGCCGAATCTGAAAATCAAGCAGGCGGAAGTGGCCGAGCTGATTGTGCAGGGCAGCCATCAGCCATCAGCCGTCAGCCATCAGCTGAGCCCGGGAGGGCACGACTTCAGTCGTGCCGAACATCCCCCAGATGAAAGCGCGGCTTCAGCCGCTGAGGTTTTTGCCAACGACCAACGGCCAACGACCAATGACGGGTTACGCCGCATCCTCGGCATTCGCCTTCGCGATGGCCGCACCGTGGGAGCGCAGGCCGTCATCATCACCACCGGCACTTTTCTCAACGGACTCATCCACTGCGGCGAGCAGCAATATCCGGCTGGGCGCTCCGGCGAGCCGGCCGCCGTCCTGCTCGGCGAAGCGCTGAAGAAGCTCGGGCTGCGCGGATGCCGCTTGAAGACCGGAACTCCGCCGCGTCTCGACGGACGCACCATCAACTGGTCCAAGTTTCAAATCCAGCCCGGTGATCCTGACCCCACGCCGTTCAGCTTTCGCACCCGGCGGGTAGCGCACCACCAGTCTCAGGTCCCCTGCTATATCGCCTGGACCACCCCGGAAACTCATCGCATCATCCGCGAAAACGTTCACCGCTCGCCCATGTACAGCGGCCAGATCCAGTCCATCGGCCCGCGTTATTGCCCTTCCATTGAAGACAAGATTGTCAAGTTCCCCGACAAGACCACCCATCAGCTCTTCCTCGAACCTGAAGGTTTGAACACGCACGAGATTTACGTCAATGGCATGAGCACTTCGCTGCCGGTTGAAGTTCAGCTGGCAATTCTGAAGTCGGTTCCCGGCCTCGAAACCGCCGAGATGCTTCGTCCCGGATACGCCATTGAATATGACGCCATCGATCCCACCGAGCTTGAGCGCACTCTGGAAACCAAGCAGATCGCAAGTCTCTTCCTGGCAGGACAGATCAACGGCACCTCAGGTTACGAAGAGGCTGCGTGCCAGGGACTGATGGCCGGCATCAATGCTGCGCTCAAAGTGAAAAACCAGCCGCCGCTGATTCTCGACCGCACCGAGGCTTACACCGCGATCCTGATCGACGATTTGATTTCGAAAGGCACCAACGAGCCTTACCGGATGTTCACCTCGCGCGCCGAGTTCCGCCTGCACCTGCGCATCGACAATGCCGACCGGCGCCTCACTCCCCACGGCCGCAGAGTGGGCCTGATTTCAGATCAAGCCTGGGCGGACTTTCTCGCCAAGCAAGAGCGCCAGGAGCGCATCAAGCAGCTGCTGCAGCAAGCAAAATTCACCCCGTCCATGCTGGAAAGCCTGCACAGCAATGCCCCTCTAGGAACGGAGAGCAATGCCCCTGTGGGGACGGGCGGGAATGTCCATGTGGGGACGGGCGCCCCGCCCGTCCAGGCCGAGCGCAGCTCGGCAACCAACACTGCCCTGTCCTCCTCCATCGGCCAATCTCTGGCCCAACTGCTGAAGCGGCCCGAGGTGATCATCGAAGACCTGGTCCCGGCCCTGCGCGCTCTAGCGCCAGAATTCTTCGAGCTCGCAGAGGAACAATTTCCCGGCGAAGGCATAAAGGTTTCGGCCAACGGCCCACGACCAACGGCCAACGACGTTAGGGTTCTCCCCTCCGTCCTCCGCAACCAACTCAAGTCCGTTGAAACCGAAATCAAATACGAAGGCTACCTCCTCCAGCAGCAGCGCGCCATCGAACGCCTGAAGAAGGCTGAACTGCGAAACATCCCGCCATGGTTTGATTACAAGTCCGTCAGCGGCCTGTCGCGCGAGATGCAGGAGACGCTGCAAAAAATCCGCCCGCGCACCCTGGGCCATGCCTCGCGCATTCCCGGCGTCACTCCCGCCGCAGTGTCGCTGGTGAACGTGTATATCGAGATTCAGGCAAAGAGGCGAGAGCAGGTCGCGGTAATTTGAGATGCCAGTTTATTACACCTATGTGCCCTCTCCCATAGGCACGCTGCTGCTCGTGAGCGACAGCGCGGGACTGCGGCAAATCAATTTCGTTAAGCAAGAGGCTGCGTCTCTCAACTCTGAGTGGCACGAAAATCCAACTGCGCTAAGCGAGCCGGTCCGCCAGCTCCGTGCCTACTTCGCCGGTAAATTGCAGGCTTTCGATCTTCCCCTCGCACCCAGGGGCACGCCGTTTCAGCAAAACGTTTGGCGAGAGCTTCGCCAAATACCGTACGGCCACACCCTGTCTTATGGAGAGCTCGCCCGGCGCATCGGAAATCCCAGCGCCTCGCGCGCGGTGGGCCTGGCGAACGGATCGAATCCCATTCCCATCGTGATTCCCTGCCACCGCGTGATCGGCAGCAACGGCAAGCTGACCGGCTACGGCGGAGGCCTGCCCATCAAACAAAACCTTCTCGCCCTGGAACACCGTCAGCTCCGGCTGCTCTGACGCCACTTCCCCCTCCGTCATTTTATTTTCCCCGCTGTCATTTTATTTTCCCCGCTGTCATTTCAAGCGGAGCAGATCGTGAAACGATCTGCGAAGTCGAGAAACCTGCTGTTCTTCGCTGTCGGGCAAGCTCACGATGATCACAGCCCACACTTTGAAATCACAAAGCTCCGGCTGCTCTGACGCCACTCCCCCTCTGTCATTTTATTTTCCCCGCTGTCATTTCGAGCGGAGCAGATCGTGAAACGATCTGCGTAGTCGAGAAACCTGCTGTTTCTCGGTTCGGCAACACTCACGATGATCGCAGCCCACACTTTGAATCACAAAGCAGGCGCAGCCTCAGACCACACATACGAAACCGCCCGCAGCTCCAATGCCCCAAAAAAACGATCTTATAAACCCTAAAGGTAGGGTGTCTCTCACATTTCCGAACCCCAACAGCCGTTATTTCTGATTTCTTCCCACTTTTTACTCTTCTGATTCTTACCGCCCATGGTTCCCCTACACCCGCTGCAGCAGCTCCAGCACGCGGTCGAAGTCGGAGAGGTTGCGGTACTCGATCACGATTCTTCCTTTGCCTTTCCAGTCGGTGATGCGCACGCGCGTACCTAGCAGGCGCTCCAGCTCCGTTTGCGCCGCGCGCACGTTCGGATCGACCACTTTTTCTTTGGGCGGCCCGGGCTCGTACCTCATCGGGTTTTGCAGATACCTCACCTGCGCCATAAGCTCCTTCACCGTCCACTCAAACTGGATCGCGTTTCGCGCCATCTCCTCGACCGCAGCTGGCTCGAGAAAGGCTGCGGCCTCGAGCAGCAGGCGGGCTTCGCTGAAGCCCAGCTTCCCTTCGCCTACCAGGTCGAGCACACCTTGAGGCAGCTTCAGCAACCGGGTGTAGTTCGCCACCGACTCCCGCGACACTCCGGTGCGACGCCCGATCTGCTCCTGCGTCAGGTTGAAGTCGCGGCCCAGGCGCGCGAAGGCCTGCGCCTGCTCCAGGCAGTTCAGGTCCTGACGCTGCAGGTTCTCGACCACGGTCATCTCCGCCGCCTGCTCCTCGCCCAGCCGCCGCACAATTGACGCTACCGTCGTCTTCCCTGCCAGCTTCGACGCGCGGCATCGCCGCTCGCCCAGCACCAGCACGTAGCGGCCGTTTTCTCCGGGACGAACAACGATGGGCTGCGCCAGCCCGCTGGCTCGAATGGACTCGGCCAGTTCCTCGAGCGCCGCGGAGTCGAACGTCCGCCGCGTCTGGTAAGGGTTCGGATCGATAAGCTCTAGCGGAATCTGCTCTAGAGCTTCGCGTGGTTGTGAAGCCATACGCGCTATCGGCCCCGCCTGCGCCGGCATGCCCGAAGGCGCAGCGGTGGTGACCGCGCGCGGCCCCGAGGGCAGCAATGAATCCAATCCCCGGCCCAGCGCTCTGCGCTTTTCTCTTGGTTCATCAATTGTGCCCGCCATTTGTCTTTTCTCCTAAGATATGTCGAAAATATGACTATATCTTTAAGCGAACTACCAAAAATGCGTTAGCCTTTCAAGTTGATCGTGACCAGCTTGTTCCGGTCTCGCCAGCGCCGCCAGCGCGGAGCGTTCACCACTTGCTTTTCGTCAATTTCTGCGCCGGCAGGCTCCTCCTCCTTTTCAGGATCGGCGAATGCCTTGAAGTCGGGCATGTGCCTGGCAATGATTTCTTTCGCCAGCTGGATGTAGCTTTCCGCGCCGCGCGAGCGCTGGTCATACAGGAGCACGGGCTTGCCATGGCTCGGAGCTTCGGCCAGGCGGACATTGCGCGGGATCGTTGTCGCGAGCAGCTTGTCGCCGAAGAAGCGCTTCAGTTCCGCCGTCACCTGCTGCGCTAAGTTCGTCCGCTCGTCGAACATGGTCAGCACGACGCCTTCGATCTCCAATACCGGATTCAGTCCGGCACGAATGCGCTCGATCGTATCGAGCAATTCCGAGACCCCCTCGAGGGCAAAGTATTCCGCCTGCATCGGAACCAGGACCGCATCGGCGGCAACCAAAGAATTCAGCGTCAATAGATCCAGCGCCGGCGGACAATCAATCACGATGAAGTCGAAACGCTGGCGCAGGGGCGCGAGGGCGTCGCGAAGGCGGAATTCCCTTTTCTCGGCATCAACCAGTTCGAAGTTAACTCCGATCAGATTTTTGTGCGCAGGCAGAACAAGAAGATGCTCGAGCGCGGTTGGCTGCAAGGCGCTGGCGGCGTCGCACTCGCCGGCCAGGACTTTATAAGTGCTGCTGCGATCGGGGTCTTTCGCCAAGCCGATCCCGCTGGTCGAATTCGACTGGGGATCGCAATCCACAAGGAGAGTCTTCAACTTGGCGGCGGCCAGCGAAGCGGCGAGATTGATGGCGGTCGTGGTTTTCCCGACGCCACCCTTTTGATTGGCGACAGCGATAATGCGAGCCATGGATTGTTTAAAGAAGCAGAGACTTGTCCGCAGCATAGTTCGTAAATGTGCGTGACGCAATGCCGGATTGCAGTGCACGCACCGGTGCAGGTCTATGCCGCTGAGGACGTGACGGTTGCTGAAAGATCGGGCCGAGCTTTTCACAGTCGTCTTACCGCCCTGGCGAAGATTGGGCGCCAGTAGAAATGTTCCACGTGGAACATATTTTTGGCACGCGAGGGATTGGATGAAAAAAAGCATGGGCCCCCCCCTTCTTCCTATTTTGGCTAGGATGTTTTATGGGAAGAGTGTTCCACGTGGAACATTTTAGAGCTGAATTGAGCGAAAGAAAGGCGCGCCTCCGCCTACTGCTGTTGCATCTTCGGTTCCGCCGCTGCTCGAATGGATAAGAGACAGAATGTTCCACGCGGAACATCTTTTTTCGCGAGTCATTTGTATCTTCCGATCAGAAGGACCCTTTGGTTTGAGAGCGGAACCGGCTTTGGATCTTGCCAGCGCGCGGAGGACAATGCCGATTGGGCAACTCGACCCTGCGCATCTCCGATAAGCATCGCCAAGCGGCCTCCGGGCGCGACGAGTCGCTGCGCGGTCCGCAGCACCTGTTCGTAGTTTTCGACCGCCCTGAAGGTCACAAGTTCGGCATGCGCAGAAATATCCTCGGCGCGACTGGTCGTTACTTCTACGTCGGACAACGCGAGAGCCCGCACCACCTCGCGGAGAAACGTGGCCTTGCGGTGATTCGATTCGATCAGCGTTAGCCTCAGAGAAGGGTTCCAGATCTTAATAGGTAGGCCGGGAAATCCGGCTCCGGAGCCGACGTCGATGGCGTGACTGACGGCTGGCGCATCGGGGAAGAGCTGACGGCCGACGAAAAGCGACTCGCCGAAGTGCCGCGTGATCGCCTTCTCTGGATCGCGGATCGCCGTGAGATTTATTTTTGCATTCCACTTCCGCAAGAGATCGAGATAGGCCTGGACCGAAGCGAGCTGGCCGGGGGAGAGTGGAGCGCCTTCGATAAAAGGACCGAGTAGCTCGGTCATTTTCTCGTTGCTGATTCCAGCGTTCATCCGGTGCCTTTTACCCCACAACGTTCAGCCGGCGAATTTTATAAATGAGATCCGGATGATGATTCTAGCGTAAGGAACAGATCAGACGGTCTTGCTCGACGCGGGAAAAACGGGGGAATCAACATTGTAAAAAGTGGGACAAGCAACGGGTTTATGGCCATAATACGAGGCAAATTTCGTAAAGGTATCGGTACAAATCGCGAAAATGGGCATCGACGACGATAAGCGGCGAATTAGTTCATCTCGAGCCGACTGGTATTTTTAACTTGACTTTAATCTATATTTCTGCAATTATAGAAACATGCAATCGGCTATTGGCCCCGAAAAGATTACCGAATTCGCCGACATGTTTTCGGCCATGGGGACCGAACCGCGGCTGCGCATCATGCAGCTGCTTTTGTCGGCGCATCCGGATGGCCTAGTGGTGAACGAAATCCAGGCGGAGCTGGGCATTCCGAATTCGACCCTGTCTCACCATCTCGACAAGCTGAAAAACGAAGATTTGGTCCGCGTTCGCCGCGAGAGCACTTTTCTTCGCTACACCGCGAACACCGAAGCCTTGCAGGAATTGTTGCGGTTTCTGTACGCGGAGTGTTGCACCAGGAATCAGGCGGTGAAGCCGCAGGATATTGTTCAGATTTGCACGTAGTTTTTGGAAATGCAGCCGGCGCGCAAAACCCGGGTGGGGAGGCGAAGACGTATGCCTACGCATGATGAGACCATGTGGCCGGACGTCCCCGTCCGGCCTGGGCGGGTGAGGGCGCCCGCCCCTACACAGCATCTGCATAAGAACGAAGACCGTCAGAGACGCTCCCGGCAGCTCGCCGCGAAGAGCAAAGAGCAAAGACATGCCCGGCTTCGCCGGGCCGGACAGGCGGAGACGCCTATCCCTACATGACCGGTTTTTGGCGGTGAGTTTTATCAAATGGAGGGAGGATTTATGGAAGGTACAGACATAAGGGAAGTGGTGAAAGAGAAGTATGGGCAAGCTGCGCTTCGAGTGAAGACGGGCGGCAGCGGTTGCTGCGGCGCAACGGCGGCGAACGGGTTGGGATGCGATCCGATCACTTCCGGCCTTTATGACGCCGCCCAGGCGGAAGAGATTCCCGAAGAAGCTGTGCTCGCATCGCTCGGTTGCGGCAATCCCACAGCTCTCGCGCAACTCAATTCCGGCGAGGTGGTTCTCGACCTGGGATCGGGCGGGGGAATCGATGTTTTGCTTTCCGCCCGGCGCGTCGGCCCCACCGGCAAAGCTTACGGGCTGGACATGACCGCTGAAATGCTGGCTCTCGCGAACGAGAACAAGCGCAAGGCGGGCGCCGGCAATGTCGAATTCCTGAAAGGCGAAATCGAGAATGTTCCTTTGCCCGGCAACTCCGTGGACGTGATCATCTCGAACTGCGTAATCAATCTTTCCGCCGATAAAGACAGGGTATTGCGCGAAGCCTTCCGCGTGCTGAAGCCGGGTGGAAGGTTCGCCGTCTCGGATGTGGTGACCCGGGGCGAAATCGATGCGCAGGTGCGCCAGAGTGTGCTTCTCTGGGTAGGCTGCGTGGCCGGCGCGCTCGAGCAAGACGAATATCGCAGCAAGCTGGCTGCCGCCGGTTTTGAACAAATCACGATTGAACCGACGCGAATTTACCGGGCTGAAGATGCGCGCGACTTCCTGGCAGCGGCGGGCCTGGATGTCGAGGCCATCGCCTCGCAGGTGGACGGCAAAATCATGAGCGCGTTTGTCCGGGCGGTGAAGCCGGCGCAGCAAGCCTGTTGCGGTCCGGCTTGCTGTAAGTGAATCTTCGGGCAATTTGGCTGACCCGGGACGGGAACGTCCGCGGCTACACACGACGCAATGGTTGAGAGCAACCATGCAGCAAAATCACTATAACGTTTTGTTTCTTTGCACTGGCAATTCGGCGCGCTCGATCATGGCCGAGGCGATTCTGAACTCCAAAGCCAAGGCGCGGTTTACTGCCTACAGCGCAGGCAGTCATGCCTCGGGTCAGGTCAGGCCTGAGGCCCTGCGCCGCCTCGAAGCCGCCGGTCTCCCGACGCAAGATCTGCGCAGCAAGAGTTGGAACGAATTCGCCCAGCCCGGCTCCCCCAAGTTCGATTTTATCTTTACCGTCTGCGACAACACCGCCAAAGAAACTTGCCCAATCTGGCCGAGCCAGCCGATGACCGCCCATTGGGGCGTTCCCGATCCGGCGGCGGTTCGCGGCTCAGCCCAGGAGGTGGAGCGCGCCTACCGCGAAACGTTCGCAATGCTGGAGAGAAAGATCAGCCGCTTTCTATCTCTGCCTCTGGCGACCATGGAGAAGTTTGCGCTGAAAACAGAGCTTGAGAAAATCGGGCGGCGGTGAGCCTGTGTAGCCCCCCGGAGATTCCCGTCCGGGGTCAGGCAAATCCAGCCCCGTCCCGGACGGGGAGCCGGGACCCACGTGGCATGTGCTTATCCCCGGCCGGGCTTTCGTGGTTAGGTGGTGAATGGGAGTTATTATGGCATTTTCGGCCAATTCGCAGTCGCGACGTGAGGGGATTGCGGCCGCAAGAGACGAAAAGTGGGAAACTAGCTCCAGCAGGGAATCGCCCAGGTTAATAACCAGTCGGCGGGGCAGATACGACTTATGCGCCTGGGCCGACGAGTGCGCCTGGCGGGGACGTCCGGGGCCACCTGGCACTGTGCGGCCCCCGGGTCGGATGTCCGGGCATAAACATAGGCCCCGCCGCCGAGACGGAAAGTCCCGCGGGCGCATTTCTTGCTGCGCCGGACGAGGACCGTCTCGGAAGTAGTCGTCGAATGGGAGTCATCGAGCCATCTCCTGGGGATTTTGGGGTTCCAAAGTACAGGGTTGGCCCTGCTTGGGCCGGAAAGTGGGAGATGCCGCGGGGCGGGGTAATCGAATATGTTAATAACCAGTCAGCGGGAATGCAGATGCCCTAATGCTCTTGCGCGGACACGGCCCCCGACCCCGGACGGCGGCGTCCGGGGCCACTGGCTACGTGGTCTGCATTTTGCCAATCCCGGACCAGGCGTCCGGGGCTGTTGTGCTTATCAAATTGGCCGGGTTACTTTTCTGTGAACTCGGCGAAGGCGCCGATTTTTTGATAATAGACTCGCAGGCTGCACTGTTTGGGGCCCACGTGCGCGAAGGAAAGCTGCAACTGCCTCATGGGCTCGGGGACTTCTCCTATATCCATGGGAGAGCGGGCCACATCCTGGGCGGAGTTATAGGGGGAACCCGCGGTCACGTTGCGGTTGACGATCAGAGTCCAGGTTTTCCTGTCGGGAATCAAATAAATGGTATATGCGCCGAGAGGAATTTGAGCTCCACCCAAAGTGAGCGGCACTTGCACGTAAAGTGTTAATCCGGGCGACCAGACACGGCCGTTTCTCGGCTCCTCTTTCACGGTTGGTGAGTACTGAATGGTTATCTCGCTCCCGTCCTCGAAGTTACAGTAGGCACTTTGCGGATCCTGCGCCCGGCCTGCGACGGCAAACAGGCATATCAATCCCAGCAAGGATCCCGGCAGCGAGAAGAGCGTGCGCATTCCTGATTTCCTTTCCGCAATAATGTAACACCCGCCGCAAGTCAGAGTTGCCCGGCGGCCCTTCTGGACGTGATCTTCGGTTACGTTCTCAACTCCCGGAGACATTGCTAGGGTGTGTCAGTGGAAAGAGGCGGGCATGTCCAAATCCAGTACGTCACTCAAGGTTCTTTACGGGGAATTGAACGAGCAGGTACAGGCGGCGCAGGCGGAATTGCTGCAGAAGGCCGGCTACGAGGTGCAGAGCGCCGTGGGTCGAAAAGCGGTGCAGGCCGCGCTCAAGAGCGGACAGTTTGACTTGGTGGTCCTGGGTTCGACGCTTACCCGCGACGATCGCCACCATCTTCCTTATATGGTGAAGAAAGCGCATCCGAAGACGCGGGTGCTGGTAATGCACACCGATGGCTCCCGCCATCCTTATGTAGACGGCAACACGGATACCGGCAGCAGCATGGAAGATCTGATTGCGAAAATTGGCGCGCTGCCCGCCACGACCGCAGCGGCAGCCACAGCCGGCCAGTAAAAGTTCTGGGAGAAAAAGCATGGATTGACGAGGGCGGCCGATTTGCCGCCCCTTATTTTTTGCTTACGAGTTTTCTTTGCCAACCTCTTTCTTCGCTCACGCCATTTGCTCACGTCTTTCTTTGCTCATCTCTTTGCGGGCCGAAGCGGCCATCGTAGAATTCTAATTTCACCATCCGCAGGAGAATGTCCATACCATGAGCGACCCAAAGAACACTGGAGAAACGGCGGGCAGGGTTTACGTCACTCGCACCGGGCTTCCGTTGATCATCGAGTTAAAGTGGCCTTTTCATCGCTCCGGCTCGGGGGCGGATTTCTGGGTGCTTCACACCGACGTGAAACTGGGAAGCTCGGACGGCCTGCATGCCCCGGTCGCAGTGAATCTCTCGGCCACGGTGCGCGAGGTTTTGCCTTCATTAGAACCGGGGGACGCGGAAGCGCCGGTCATCAACTCCCTGCGCAAGGAGGTCGACCGGCGGCAACTGGAGTTCGTGAAATCGGGAAAGCTGGTTCCGGTACAGTTTTCCAGCCGCTATTACGATTTCAAACGCAACAAATGGGTCTTCGGGCAGGCGAGTGACGAGGAAATTGCGATGCTGATCACTCGCAAAGTTTTCTGGCAGACTAGTATCCGGGGCGGGAACGTGTGGGTGGGCGATCCCGCCGAAGCGCTCTACGCTGAGAACACACAGGCGCATCTTCTCGAAATCGCGCGGCGGTTGGCGGAATCGGGGCTGATGACGCTGGAGGGCGAATGGGCTTCGGCCAGCGCTTCTCTGATGGCGCAGTCCGAGAAATTTGAAACTGACATGAAGGCCGCGCTGGCGGAGCTGCAGGAGAAGCACGCATTCGAAGATGGCAGAAAGAAGTGAATGCACCACATGCGAAGAGCTGGCGCGCCGCGTCTGCGCCGATGCTCATTCGCTCTGAATTGCTTCGATGATCTGAAATAGTTTGCTAGTGTCGGTGATCTCGACGAATGGCCTCTCGGGGTGCCGGCTGCTGACGATGTAAATCGTGGGAGTGTGCTCAATCCCAATCTTGCGGCCAAGTTCCTTGTCAGCGTTCACCTCCGCAGCAAACTTGCCTTGCGGATCAACCACGAAGGGCAATTCTATTTTGTGCTCGGCGGCAAATTTTGCCGCAAAGCTCTGCAGATTATCGGGCAGGATTTCCGGCTGGTGCTGGAAAATGTAGTCGCGGAACTGATTGCCTAATGATTTCGATTGCGCGTCAAAGAATCGGGCGATGACCGCCGCGTTGAAGGACCAGGAATGCATAGGCAGGGGAAAATCGTGGCGGACAAGCGGAATTTTGTGGGCGCGCGCCGCTTGCTCTTCGAGCGCGGAGTCGGTGCGGCATTTGGGACACTGCAGGTCCTCGAAGACCACGATTGCGACCGGCGCGCCTTTCGGCGGCCGGAGGAGAGCCGGGTCCTGGGCCGCAGCTACAACACTCAGCGAAAGTAACATCAGGCAACGGCGGAGAGTGTTATTCATAATACGAATTGGATGCAGAAACACCCTCGTTCGTCGTCGGCCGCCGGCTGGGAGTCGTTGGTCGTTAGTCGATGGCCCATCAGTCGTTGGCCGTCACTCGAAGCACACGCCTCTGGCGATGACCGAGGACCAACGACTAGCTAGCGGCGCACCGACGACCAAAGACACCAAAGCCGATCCCCGGCTTAGCGATGGCCGGTGACGACAATATTCTCCAGCCAGTATTTATCGTCCTGAGCGATCAGATCTGCGGTGACGGCGTCCCCTGCGGACAAGTTGTTCAATGCATCATGCGGTTTGACCGGATAGGGCATGGTCATGGCGTCCATGAAACCGGGAACGGCTTCGCTATTCACGTTGACGATGTTGGCCCTCGTGTCCACTGAGACCACCTTGCCTTTGAGTTGATAGCGTTTGGTGGAGGATGGGTTCGGGCTCTGGAAGGCGTTCTTGTTGCAAGCGATTGTCGTAAGGAGAATAAGCAGCAGCATTCTGGATAAAAAGATCCTGAGCGATGGGGAATTTTTCATACTTTGACTCTCGACAAATGCTGGTGCTGCTCCCCGCTGGTACGTTGCTGCGTGGACATCATGGGAAGAAAGTGCAAGCGCTCCTTAATAGCGAAAACTGTATCCCAACTGGGCGGAAATTTCTCGCGGGTTCACGAAATGGGTTCCGCCGAAGGTATTGCTGTTATCGAGCAGGTAGTGGTTGTTCCATAGATTCAGTCCGGTCAAGCGAATCGCCAGGTGTTCGCCGAACGATTTCGCCAGCGTCAGATCGAAAGCGGTGTGATGGGGAAGATGGCCGGGGCCGTCGTTGAGAAATCCAGATCCGTAGTTCAGGTCAGAGCTCGCCGAACTTTTACCTGGCAAGCTGAGGTTCACGCCGGTGGCGAGGGTATCGCGCTGGTCGTGATCAAGGGTGCACAGAGCTCTCTCGCAGACATCTGCGCTGATAAGACCTCCGGTGACGCCTCCGGACCACTCCGCATGCTGATGGGAATAGGCGAGATGAACCTGGGCGCGTCCAGCAATGGTGGGCGACTTCACACTGGCTTCCCAGCCGCGAATGCGCGCGTGCTCCAGAGTCAGCGGGAAAAAGATGTTGGAGTTGCCGAGGGCGTCGTGATCGAAAAAATTGCGCGCGCCGGTGCGGAAGTTGCTCACGTCGAAGGTCCAGCCTCGCAATGGAATCGCCAGGCCGAACTCGCGCTGCTCATCGCGCTCGCCATGCAGCGGCTGAAAGCATTGGCCGGGATTCAAAGCTGAACAAAGATTGCCGGGGGCTGCCGGGTTCGTGACCGTGACCAGCGGAGGAGGCTGATAGTAGCGCCAGTAAAATCCGCGCAACACCCAGCCCAAGAGGGGAATCTGCACGGCCGCGGCAATACGAGGATCGGCGGCGTGCTCGCTGACTGGACCGCCATAGTGCGTCAGCCGCAGCCCGCCGTTGAACGTCAGCCAGTTTGCGGCTTTGAATTGCTCTTCGAGATAGATGGCTTCGACATCGGCCCAGGGAATGGTCCTTGCCGGAGCGACGCTGCCGTCGCTCGCGGTGTCAAGGACTGAATAGATCTGATTGTCACGCTCGCCAAAGGCCTGGAAGCCGGCGTGGAAATTGTGCAGGCCGCGCGTGACGCCAATGGTCGTGACCCCGCCGGCATAGTTCGATCCACGATCATAATCGGAGCGGATTGAGTCCGCCGCACTGCCCTGGTAATGCGCACGGTTGAAGTGATAGAACGGCGAAACCGTAAGCACGACGCCGCTGCCGGCGGTGTGCAGCCAGGTGAAATTCACGAGATCATCGCGTTCATTTTCTACATCACGAACGACAGAACCTGCTGCGGGATCAATCGGAACCTGGTAGTAATCGCCGCGAACGGCGGTGATAAGGCGGAGCTGGTTGGTTGCATCCTTATTAAAGATCAGCGAGGCGAAACCGCTTAATCCGGCCGCCTGATCGTGAGTGACCTGTGGGACGGGAGTTTCCAGGCCGAGGCCGGTGCGGTATCCGGTCACACTGCCGTAATAGGCGAAGCGCTCGGTGTGGTCGCCGACGCTGATCTGGTCGTTGGTCTGGTTAAAGCTGCCGTAAGTGGCGACGAACTCCGCTTGGCGGTTGCGCTCGAAGCCGGAGCGCGTGACCACGTTGAAGACGCCGTAGGTGCGATCTCCGTATTCGGCGGAATAGCCTCCGCGCTGCACTTCGATGTTGTCGATGTCCTTGGGATCGAACTGCGGGCCCACATTGGAAGCAATGCTGGTGTTGGGGACCGGAACGCCATCGAGCAGCCAGGAAACCTGGTGTCCGCCACGGATGTGCAGCTGATCGTGGACCATGGTAGCGCCGGGGACGTAGCCGGTGATCATCGACATGCTGTTGGTTTGAGTGGCGCCGGGGGTTTCTGCGATCTGCTCGCGAGAGATGATGCTGGTGGAAGTGGAGGACTCGGGACTGACACCCGGAAGCGTCTCGCTGACCTGAACTGACTCGCTCGATCCAGCGACGGTGAGGGGAAAGTGCAGACGAGCTTCGCTGCCGGAGGCGAGAGTCAGCTTCTGTACCTGTAGCGCGAATCCCGGGGCTTCGACTTTCACCGAGTAGCTTCCCAGAGGGAGGTTATCGAAGCGGAACTGGCCGGAATTGTCACTGGCCGCAGTCTGCGACCAGTTGGAATTTTCCGCCGCCACGGTCACTGTGGCGCCCTGCACCGGGCGGTGCTGCGGGTCGTGTATCAAACCGGTGATCGAGCTGAAGATTGTGGCGCTGAGGCTGACGGAAAGCAGCAGCATGCTCAGCAGCACGAGCTTACATGGCATGTACTCTCCCTGGAAATCATGGGAACAGAGCTGCATGGCAAACGCCATGCGACGGGACAGTGCGTCTAGCCAAAAAGGAGGAAGGGAGGAGCTCGCGGGGAGTTGTCCGCGCCGAATCCAGCGGCGTGACCACCCCGGTGGGTGGCGAATATCAGTGGGGAAGAACGTGGCTGAAATACCGCGCCTTCGTCCGTGAGGACGCGGGCCGAATGTGACGTGGTGATGGGAGGGCAGCAATTGCCGTCATGCCTTACCGAATCGTGAAACTGCGGAGGGTGATCGGCGGAGCCATGTAGCCGGCGCAGGCAGCAGGCGTGCGGCGGATCGGCCGAGAGTGCTTGCACCAGGGGCGCGAAGACGCCCGCGAGTACGAAGACCAGCAACAGCCTGGCGATGATGCGGGGCATGGTTTGCTTCCTGCAAGGATAGCATTGGCCAGGGGCAGCTTCTAACGCACATACCATGTGGAGGCGGGTGTCCTCACCCGCCCAAGCCGGACGGGGGCGTCCGGCCCCACATGGTCTTAATCATTCCTGCTGAGTTGAGCCTGGAATTTCCCCTGTGTTAGATTCTTGGCTCCGTTTGAAAGGGTAAGCCCATGAAGGTTTACGAAGGCGCAAATGTCAGGAATGTCGCGGTGGTTGGGCACGGGCACGCGGGGAAAACCTCTCTGATCTCGGCCATGCTCTATACCGCGGGGGCAACCCAGCGGGCAGGCCGCGTGGATGACGGCACCGCCACCACCGATTACGACGATGAAGAAATTGCCCGCAAAATGTCCATTTCCGCCAGCCTGGCCTACGCCGAGTGGGGCCAGACCAAGATCAACTTTCTCGATACGCCTGGATTCAACATGTTTGTGCACGAGGCCAAGCTGACGCTGCCGGTCGTGGACGCAGCCGTGGTGGTGGTGGACGGCGTCGCCGGGGTGGAGGTGGTCACCGAGCGGGTATGGAACGATTGCGAGGAATACAAGATGCCGCGCGTGATCGTTGCCAGCCGCATGGACCGCGAGCGCGCCGATGCCGAGCGCGTACTGGAATCGCTGGGTAAAGCTTTTGGCCGGAGCATCATTCCTTTGGAGCTGCCCATTGGGAAGGAAAAGAACTTGTCGGGGGTAGTTGACCTGGTCCGCATGAAGGCCTACACCTACGAGCTCGGCGGGAACGGCAAAGGCAAGGAAGGTGAAATTCCCGCCAACCTGAAAGATGCGGCGCAGGAGGCGCACGAAAGGCTGGTGGAGCTGATCGCCGAAGGCGACGATGCGCTGATGGAAGAGTTCTTCGATAAAGGCACCATCCCCGAAGAGCACCTGGTTCCGGCATTACATAACGCCATTTGCGAGGACAAGATTTTTCCCGTGCTCTTCGCTTCCGGCCTGGGAAACGTCAGCGCTGACCGGCTGATGGACTTCATTGTGGAATTCACTCCCGCGGCCACCGAGCATGATGTCATCCGCGGGGAAGCGACGGGCAACGGCGAACCGCCGGCCCGCAAAGAATCTGATACCGAGCCGGTTTCGCTCTACGTATTCAAGACGGTTTCCGATCCCTTCGCCGGACGCATCTCCTATTTCAAGGTTTTCTCGGGGGTGCTGAAGACTGACGTCTCGCTGCAGAACTTTTCCCGCAGCTCGCTGGAGAAGCTGGCGCATATCTCGATCATGCAGGGGAAAGCGGGGGTCCCGGTGAATGAACTGCACGCCGGCGACATTGGCTCGGTGGCCAAACTGAAAGACACATTGACCGGCGACACCCTGGGCGACAAGTCCGCGCCCATCCAATATCCCCACGTGAAGCTGCCGGAGCCAGCAATCACCTTTGCCATCGAACCCAAGAGCCGGGCTGATGAAGATAAGCTCGGCCCCGGCATTCACAAGCTCATGGAAGAAGACGCGATGCTGCGCTTTTTCCGCGATCCACAGACCAAAGAATTCCTGATCGCCGGAACCGGGCAGCAGCACATTGAAGTTGTGGTGGCCAAGCTGAAGAAGCGGTACCACACCGAGGTCGTTCTAAAAGCGCCGAAGGTCCCCTACCGCGAGACCATTCGCGGCCGCGCCGACGTGCAGGGCCGCCACAAAAAGCAGACCGGCGGCCATGGGCAATACGGCGATTGCAAAATCAAGATGGAGCCTTTGCCGCGCGGCACGGAGTTCGAGTTCGTCAACGATATTTTCGGTGGCGCCATTCCCAGGAATTTTATTCCGGCGGTGGAGAAGGGAATCAAAGATGCCGCTGCCCGCGGATACCTGGCCGGTTTTCCCGTCGTCGATTTCAGAGTGGTGCTTTACGACGGCTCGTATCACGACGTGGATTCGAACGATCTGTCGTTCCAGATGGCGGGTCGCATTGCCTTTAAAAAAGCTATGGAGCAGGCCAAGCCCACATTGCTCGAACCAATCATGGCGGTCGGGATCACCATCCCCGACGAATTTGCCGGCTCGATCATGGGCGACCTGAACAGCCGTCGCGGCCGCATTCAAGGCATGGACAACAAGGGCGGCAACACGATTGTGAAAGCCGAGGTGCCGATGTCAGAGATGCTGACGTATGGAGTCGACCTGACGGCGATGACCCAGGGCCGCGGCAGCTTCAACATGGAAATGAAGCATTACGACATTGTGCCGGCGCAGCAGCAGGAAAAAATTATTGAGAAGGCCAAAGCGGCCCGGGGCGAGGTAGTGGAAGAAGAGGAGTAGGGGTGCTTTTTGCAGTTCGTGCAGAGTTCTATCATTTTGCACAGAGCTCGAGGTCAGTCAGGGCAAAATCCCCGCCTTTGGCCAACACTGGTTCACCCAGGGACTTAGCCAGAGCGTAAGTGAAGCAGTCTCCGAAGTTGAGCGCCGCCGGATGACGGCCTTTGCCAAAACTGCGCCAGGCCGAACGGGCAATCTCAGTCTGCTCGGCATCAACTGACACAATCTCAATATTGGTTCGGACTACAAACAGGTCGAACTCGCGGCCTGCCGCTTCGCCGCGTCTAGTCTCCAGCACAATTCCGGTTTCAAGAACATTGGCCGCAGAGATCAGGCGCTTTCCCGCTTCAAGAATCAAGTCCAGAAATGGCTGGCGTTCGGGCTCGGCTAGAAAAATTGCTAATAGGGCTGAAGTGTCAATGATCATCAGCGCGGCATCCCGTGCTCGTCATAACCCAGAATCTCGTCTGGCGAACGGTCATCGAGCGTAGGAAGAGCATCGACACGCCGCAACAGATCTTCGATTTGCCGAGTCAAAACCCGGCCGCGCCGCCGCTCCTTCAACCTCTCCCAACGCTCCTCGAGGGATTTCTGAATAGCCTCGGTGATCGACTCTCCCGTCTCACCTGCAACTTGTCGCGCGAGGCGCTCGGTGGCTTCGTTTTTTATGCTCAGTGGCATGCCCGGATTATAGCAAGGAATGTATTAGTATAGAAATCCGCATATCGTCGGTAATTTACAGATAGCAAACGTTAATATGCGTAATCGTTGGGCGTAATTGGGCGCGGAGTACAATCCAAAAATGTCGAAAAGGGTTCGAGAGCTGTTGTTTCAGATTGGCCTTGTGTTGGGAGCAGTCGTGATAGGTAAAATGCTCGACTCACTCTTCGGTTATTTCATAGCCGCAATTCTTGCGATAGCGTTCGTCACCCAGTGGCTTATGCAAAGAGAGGAAGGTGAGCGAGAAATCGAGATGGAGGGCTTGTTTCGTGGCCAGATTCCTTCGCCAGGACCTGCACAATCTAAGGCTATATCTAATTTAGAACTGCCTGAGGTTAGGCCCAAGATAGTTCCTGTGGATTATGGGAAAGCTGAAAAGCAAGTTCTTTATGGTTTGCACCTGAGAAATGCAGGCTACGATGCGCTTGACGTTGAAATCCCGGATGTCCCAATAGGAACATCCGGCTAACACACTCGAATTTCCCAAGCGATTGGCCCAACTAGGGGAGAGGTCGGGTACCGCATTCCTCGAAGCATGGCTGAAGCACGACACTCTACCTGGATTAGGCGGCGATGAGTTGCATAAAGTAATGCGTCTATCGGACGTGGAAGCAATTGGGTTTTACATCACCTACAAAGACACTGATCTCCGCCCGAAAAAAACAGAATGCGTCATTGAGCGCACGAACAGAGAACGCCATGGCCTATCGGTTAGAGCCACAAGCGCACCCGGCGTCCCGGCAGTGTCCGCGCCACTACTACATACTCAAACGAATACGCCAGAACCCATACATCGCGACTGGGCGAGAGAATGGAAAGAACTGTCCCAAGAATTCAAAGCATATATCCCGCACAGTACCCTGCGGGCGGATTGGCACCATACCAGTGCGGGTGATGGATGGCGAGTAACGGGCACCGATTTACAGATTGTGCATGCGGTAGAGGTACTCTGCCGCAATGCAGGCAGGCTGCTCACTTCATCTCCGAAAATTGCGGCCAATCTGCCCGATGCGATCAAATTATTGCCGGAACCACGAGAGAGATGGCTGTACTACCTCAAACAAAAGGGCAGCTTTTATAAGAGCAAATTTGTAGGCGCTGAGCAGTTTCAGGATGGCTCCAGATTTCATGCCTACGGAGGAAGCATAGACGGGTTGGTGATGGTCTCCGCTAATGAATGTCTTGACTGTAGCGGACAAGAGTTTTAAGCAACAGTTAAACGTTATTGCAGCGCCAAGTCTCTCATCGAGCTAGGTAAGGAGATGCTTCGCGCTGCTGTGTCTATTTACCCGATCTTCAACCCTTCTGCCTTTGCCAACTTGCCCTGCCGTTCATCAAAGGTCCAAAAGCGCTCGGCTTTGAGTTCGAGCGCGCAGGCGACGTGCAGGCTGTCGAGCGTCCGCACGCCGAGCTTTGATCCGTAGCGGCGAGCCAAATCCGCGCAGAGATCGAAGGCATGGTCCGGCACGGCAATCGGACGCCATCGGCCTGATGCCTTGTGGTCGTCCAATCGCAGACTCATTCGTTGGCCTTCAGACGGCGACAGCTGTCCCCGGAAGACGTGTTGGGCCACCGCGTGCGCCCACTCGGCATTATGCAGAGGTGTAAACCAAAGAGCGGGAGCTGACATGATTCGAGTGCGAGAGATGGGAGAGTGTTGATCGCTCAAATACAACGAAACCAGGAAGCTTGAGTCCACATAAATGCTCAATAACGTCCCCGGTCGTCAATGAGCACATCAGCTCCCGGCAGAATGCGATCGCCAATAATCTCTTTCGCCACGGCCTCAAAATCAGGCCACTTAGCGGGAGATTGCTTTGCCTGCGCTGGCACGATGCGGGCGATCAGCTTGTCCCGCTCGCGAAGCTCGACCGTCTTTCCGGAGCGCAGCCAAGCCTTCAGGCGGCGGGTATCGCGAAGCTGGCGAATATTTACGGAAGGCATGTCATTTAATGTGTCACATTATGTGGCACATTGTCAAAGGGAATCGCGGGTTCGTGCAGATCGATCAGTTTGCGGAGCTTCGCTCCGCCGGGCGGCGGGGACCCCCGCCCCCACATGGCTCGGGAAGGGAATGGAGCTAGTTCGGTAAGGAAATGGGGTTGATAATACATTACGTGGCATTGCCAAAGCGTAGCCTGGGCGATTTGCGACCGTGCTGATAATCCCGGGGTCTTCGGAGGAGTTTGCTTATAACTTTGCGCAGCTTCGCTCCGCTGGGCGGGGACGCCCGCCCCTGCGTGGCTCCGGGAAGACGCAGGGTGATCGGCCTACTGATTCAAATAGTGCCGCCGGCTTGGGCAATCTCGTGAATCGAGCTCTGCGCCGCGCGCAAGGGCACGGCGACGTGCACCGTGTCGTCGGCCTCATTCACGTCCACCACGATTGAGCCTCCGGCTTTGGCAATCCGCACGTGGTCGTTGGCGTCCATGACTTCAACCAGCACGCCATCCGGAGAATCCTCCAGAGCAGGGATGGCGGCGTCGATGACCGGCAAAAAGGGGCGCAGGTTCGCTGCGGCCTCGGCGAGATGGCGCTGGGGGACAAATTTCAGAGCCACCGGCACCACCGCCGCTGGAACCACCAGGCGCAGGTGATGGCCATCTGCCTGCTTTTCGTCAACTTTGACCTGAATGAATCCCTGGCTGGAGAGTGCGGCGCCGCCGACCAGCACTGCTCCCATAAAGCCCGTCCCGACTTTGGCAAGAAAGATCATCGGATTTCTCCTCTTCCTGAGACCGGGTTGCGTTACTCTTCAGTGCCGTGTGAGTCGATCCAGACGCGGACGTTTTCATCGTGGCCGGTAACCGTCACCAGGGTGACGTCGCCGGCATTCTCCAGCGCCTTAATCAAGGCTACGAGGTTGAGCTGGTTCTCATTGGTATCGGAGACCAGGGCCTGAGCAATATCCCAGGGAATGGTGACGTCCACCTTCTGCTTGCTCTCTTTATCAACCACATGAACGACCATCTGACCGCGTTCCTTGGCGACACGAACGTCGTTCCCGGTTTGCTGTACAGTCACAAACACTCCTTCAGGAGCGGCCTTCAGGGCGCCAAGAATGGCTTTCAGGTTTATGTTGTCGGCGCTGAAATTTCCGATCTGAATTTTGCCCTCGTGAAGTTGTCCGTGGTTGATGGCTGGGATAACTCTTTCGGCAAGAGAAAGAGGAAGATTCACCCGCACCAGTTCGTGAGTAGTCGGATTATTGACCCTGACATGCAGATAGCGTTCCGGAGAAGAAGCCCAGACAACGGTTCCCGCCAGCAGCACAGCCAGGAACGGCAAGCCTTTTTTCATGGTGTTCATCGTGATAGTCCTTTCAGAAACTATTCTTGGTCCAGCATCCCCGGTCCCGCGGAGGGGGCGCCTCCGGGTCTCTTGACGGAACTACGCAAGCGGCGCTGAGAAAGTTCCGGACTTGTGGGAATCCACGTAAATGCACCCCCCTTTTGCGCCGGTAGCCTGGCGGTTCGTGCTACTATCCCGGCAATGGCCACGGTCAGAAACTCCCCTGATCTTCCGGACAATCGCGACCGGCTGGTTTCGGCGGCCCCGGTCGAAGACGATTCGTCGTTTGAGTTAAAACTGCGGCCGCAGCGGCTGGGGGAATTCATTGGCCAGGCCAAAGTCAAAGAGAATCTGGCGGTGGCGATTGAAGCGGCTCGCTCGCGCGCCGAGGCGCTGGATCATGTGCTGCTCTATGGCCCTCCGGGGCTGGGCAAGACCACCTTGGCGACCATCATTGCGAACGAAATGGGGGTGGCTTTTCAGCAGACGTCGGGGCCGACGTTGCAGATCAAAGGCGACCTGACAGCGGTCCTGACCAATCTGCGGGAGAAGCAGGTATTTTTTATTGACGAGGTCCACCGGTTGCAACCGGCGCTGGAAGAGATTCTCTATTCGGCGCTCGAAGACTACAAACTCGATATCCTGATCGGGCAAGGCCCCGCAGCCCGCACCCATACCATGGACGTGAGGCCGTTCACCTTCATCGGCGCAACCACGCGGGCGGGATTGCTGTCGGCGCCTTTGCGCTCGCGCTTCGGAATTGTTTTGCGCCTGGAGTTCTACGGTCACGAGGATTTGCGGATTATCGTCGAGCGCTCGGCCGAGATTCTGGGCGTGGAAATTGATCGCGCAGGGGCGCTTGAGATCGCCAGCCGGTCGCGGGGAACACCGAGAATTGCTAATCGCCTATTGCGGCGGGTGCGCGATTATGCGCAGGTGCGCAGCGCCGGAAAAATTGATCTGCCGACTGCGCAAGCTGCCCTACAGATGCTCGAAGTGGATCGCTATGGCTTCGACGAAGTGGACCGCAAGCTGTTGCTGGCGATCATTGAAAAATATCAGGGCGGCCCGGTCGGGGTGAACACGCTGGCGGCGGCGCTGGCGGAAGAAGCCGACGCCATTGAAGAAATTTACGAGCCGTTTCTGATTCAGATTGGCTTCCTCAACCGCACTCCGCGGGGGCGAGTGGCTACGCAACTGGCTTATGAACATTTCGGCATTACGCCCAATCGCCGGCAGAGTTCATTGTTTTAAAATGTAGTAGAGGTGGGGCAGGGCACAGGTGCAGCAAGTGACGGCGATTATTGAACGCGAAGGCAATAGTTACGTCGCGCGGTGTCCTGAGCTGGACGTTGCAAGTGAAGGCGAGACCATTGAGGACGCGCGCCAGAATCTTCAGGAAGCCGTCGAGCTATTCCTGGAAACGGCTGACCCCAGCGAAATCGAGCAGCGCCGGCACCCGGAAGTTTTCGTCACCCGTCTCGAGGTAAAAGTTGGGTAAGCTGCGTGTGCTTTCCGGACGCGAGGTCTGCAAGTTGTTCGAGGTAGCATGATCGCACACCTGCGCGGAAAACTGATCTCCCGCCGTCCCAATCAGGCAATCGTTGAAACCGCAGGCGTAGGCTACGAGGCCACCATTTCCGTACCCACATTCTCGGAGCTGCCCGCTTTGGGGAGCGAAGTTGCGCTGCACATTCACACCCACGTTCGCGAAGACCAGATTGCGCTGTACGGGTTTTTGCGGGCGGAGGAGAAACAACTCTTTGAAAAGCTAATCCTCGTGAGCGGCATTGGGCCTAAGCTGGCGATTACGATCTTGAGCGGAATGCCAGTGGACGAGATGACCGGCGCCATCCGGGGAAACGATGTTGCGCGCTTGACAAAAATTCCCGGCATTGGCAGAAAAACCGCCGAGCGCATGGTGCTGGAACTGCGCGATAAACTGCCTCCTGCGGGAGCCGGGCAGGCGCATGCGATCCCTTCGCTCAGCGCCACCCAGGAAGATGTCTTGTCGGCGCTGCTGAATCTGGGCTATCAGCGGGCGGCAGCGGAAAAGGCGCTCGCGTCCATCGAGAAAAACGGGTCGTTCGACGCCATGTTTCGCGCCGCGCTGGCCATGATGACGAAGTAGCGGGCGGGATCGATACCAGGGTTAGCGGATTAGGCTAAGACCCGGCGGGGCGAAGACGTCCGACGCGAGATTAATTCTCCCTAGGTTCGTCATTTCCGATCCCCGTGCGGGCGAAAAACCTGCTGTTCTGCCCGACAACATTGGTCACCTCCTCCAGACGAGCCCACGCAAGTCTTCCACTACAATCCCCTTGCATGCGCAAAGCCGCTCTTTTCTACAATCCCATCTCTGGCCGGCGCAAAAACCACCGTCTGGCGGACATGGAAAGCGTCAAGTCCATCCTGCAAAGCGCAGGCATTGAGGTAGAAGTTGCGCCCAGTCGCGCCGCATCCGATGCCGCCACCCAGGTGCACACAGTGATTCGGAATGGATGCGACACCATCATCGCCTGCGGCGGCGACGGCACCGTGCATGACCTGCTGCAAGGTTTGGCGGGAACCGATGCGTCTCTGGGCATCATTCCCTTGGGCACCGCCAATGCCATGGCACACGATCTCCGCCTGCCATTTAATCCCGCAGGCGCCACCCGCGCTCTGCTGACCGCTGTCCCCATGAGGATTGCCGTCGGAAAAATCGCATACCAGGATCTGGACGGCCGTCCTGCCTTCCGCTACTTCACCGTCGCCGCCGGTATCGGCCTGGATGCGCACTTGTTTTACAAATTCAACGGGTTGATCAAGGACCGCATGGGCATGTTCGCCTACTACAGCAAGGCAACTCATCTCTGGCTCAGGCACCGCATGCGCTACTTCCAGGCAGAGTTTTCCAGCAGCGCCGGAGCCGCCCCGCTGCGAGAGCCGCGTCTATCCGAGATGCTGGCCGTCCGAATCAACTATTTCGGAGGCCTGCTGCGCGAGCTTGCCCCCGGCGCTTCTCTCGCCCGCAACGATTTGCGCCTCGTGCTATGCCGTACCGGCAACCGGGCTCTCTACCTGGCTTATGTCTTTCGGGGAATTCTCGGCCTATCCGGCGGGATTCGAGGCATCGAGCTTGCCTATGCGGACCACGTAACCTGCAAAAGCTTGGACTCACCGCCCCCGGAAAACCGTAACCGGCCAGCCCGCGCGAATGAAAATATTTACGTCGAGGCCGACGGCGAACTGCTCGGCCGCTTGCCGGTAGCGCTTTCCGTGGTTCCCGATGCGCTCACGGTACTCGTTCCCGCTGGCCATCCATTGCTGACTTCAGAGTCCGGGTAGCGACGCGCGCCAACCCCCCCCGAAGGGCGAGCTCGGGGGCTACCATCGGTTTGTGATAAAAACTTTATTTGGAACCCATCACCCACCTGCTTACCGGCGCTGTGCTGGCGCGCGCGGGATTCAACCGCAAGACCGCACTCGCCACCGCGACCATGACCCTGGCCGCAGAAGCTCCCGACCTGGACATACTCTCCAACTTCAACGGCCCGGTCTTTGGATTCGCTCACCACCGCGGCTTTACCCATTCGTTCCTTGGCCTGTTTTTTGTTTCCGCAGTGGTTGCCGGCTTTATGTACCTGATTTGGATCCTGCGAGGACGAGAAACAAATATTCCCGGGCTGCCGCCGCGCTGGGGACTGCTGTTTGCATTCGCCTATGCCGCCGGGCTCAGCCACATCCTGCTGGACTTCACCAACAATTACGGCGTCCGTCCGTTCTGGCCTTTCTCCGAGAGGTGGTATTCCTGGGACATCGTCTTTATTTTTGAACCGGCGCTCTACATTTTTCTCATCGCCGGGCTGACTGTCCCGTTGGTGTTTTCGCGCCATCGGCCCCGCCCTCGCGGGCGCGCCGCCGCCACCCTGGCCCTCCTCTTTGTCGCCGGCCTGTACGCGGCCCGGGACTACGCACACAGGCAGGCGGTGAACGCGCTGGCCAAACAGCGCTTCAACTCTGCCGCGCCTTTACGCGTTTCGGTGTATCCGTATTACTGGACTTTGTCGCGTTGGTACGCGGTGGCAGAGACAAAGGCTTTCTTCGCGACGGCAGACATGAACTCGCGGACCGGAGCTCTGGATCAAACCCAGCTGGAGTTGATTCCCAAGCCGCCCGAAACTCCGGCCACCCTTGCAGCCAAGCAGTGTTACCTCGGACGCGTTTATCTCGATTGGGCGCAATATCCCGTGGCCACCGAAGCCTCCGGCGGCCAGGACGCGCGGGTAAATTTTAAGGACTTGCGCTTCGACTATCTCCAATTCCGCAACCGAATTACATTGTCGGCAACCGTGGAACTCGACCATAAGCTGCACGTCGTCGCCGAAAAGTTCGGGCAGAGACAGCAGAATCCGCCCTTGGACTGAAGCTCGGATTGGCGCATCGCACTTGACGCCCTGCCTACCTAACCGCCACAATCAAAAGCGCTGAGGTGATCCATGCTGGCCTACTTATTTATTCTGTTCGCGATTGCAGTCCGCTTCCTGCCGCACCCGCTGGCATTCACTCCGGTTGCCGCTTCATTGCTGTTTTTCGGCGCTCGCGGGTCCCGCCGCCAGCTTTGGATACCTCTCGCGCTATTGGCCGCGTCGGACGTAGTCCTCACCAAAGCTGTCTATGGGTATCCCTTATCGTGGGACCATTTCGTAACCTGGGCGTGGTACGGGGCAGTTCTTCTGCTGGGCGCGCGGCTTCGTGAAAACTCGAAGTGGCTGTGGATCGCCGCCTCCGCTGTGGCTAGTTCGGTTTCGTTCTATCTGCTGAGCAACTTCGCGGTTTGGGCCTGCTGGAGCATGTATCCCAAAACCGCCGCCGGCCTTATGACCAGCTATCTTGTCGGACTGCCCTATTTTCAGCGCAGCCTGGTGGGTGACTTGCTATTCACCGCCGCAATGTTTGCTGTGCCGGTGGTGGTGAACCAACTCTCGCAGAAATCCCGTGGGAGCGCTGGGCCCGCAACCGTCTAAGCCGTCAAACTGTAAGACCCAATTGTTACCGCGACTGCTCCAAGGCAAGCGACTGCCAACTCGGCCCATCCGGAGCTGACATTGGTGATCCTCATCAGTTCAAACAAAACATTTTTGGGGAAAAGGAGCCAAGCTTTCCTCTTTCGACATCTGTGCGTGTAAAGACGGATCAATAGTACTTAAAGCAGTTGGTCAATGTGGCAAACCCGGGCCTGAAATCGCGACAGGTTACACCTGGAAGTAGGAGGAAGATGCAAATCGAAGCATATCTCAGCGTTGGAGGCGATGAGCGTACGATTCGGGCAATTCACGAGGAGACTAATATTTCGGACGCAAGCGTCAGGCCATACCGAAAAGCAAAAGCTGAATGGAGCGTAACCGGCGAAGACAATCCGTGGGATGGGGAACGAAGCCGGTCACACTAGACGTCGACAACCCCGATGATGGAGTGAAGGCGCTGTTGAAAAAGTACAGGCCGATCTTCCCCGTCCTAAAGAAGTATCGAGGGTCAAGAACCGCGATTACTGTGCAGATGGTTACTCGATACAAGCAAGGTAAAGATGATCCTCGTGGGCTGCATTTTATCCGCCGAAACAATTTCATTACTTGCCGAGCTGGGTGGTGACCTAGACAACGATGCTGTGTGGCTTGTTGCCCGATCCTCTGCATCGCCGAACAAGTGAACGCTGCACGGTCTGTTAGCAAGTCGGCGTGTTTCTGAGCTGGATTCACACCCGGCCATGCTTCGCATGGGGTGGAGGGTGACACGTCCCCCCGTTTCGGGTGCTGCGGGCGAGCGGCGGGTTCGTGCGCGAACCAATTGAAAGCCAGAGTAGGCGGGATGCTGTGGAAAAGAAATGTTTTGGGTGTGAACAGTAGAGGTGGCGAAATGCAGGAGACCTTGAGAAGGGTTGCCGTGCTTTTAACCTTTGTGCTAATGGGTACGAGTGCGATAGGTAAATGCCCAAGCGGACGGGTGCTGGTCGAAGGCAGAGTAGAAAGCGAATCCCCACGAGGGCTTAGAGTCTCCATTGTCCTGCGCACTACCAAGGGTGATTATTCCGGAGATGCCAAGGTGACCGGGACGATCTTTAACATCGAAGTCCCCTTCTCTACGTGGCGGTCCTATTCGCCTCTATTCGGGCACCGTTTGTACCAACCTCCCGGAGAGTACGGAGGTGAAGTTGACTGGATAAGAGCGAAGGCTCGATTCAAACCCATATAGTCTTGGTTTGGAAACGAAGACGCTGGGCACCAAAGGAGCCTTCACATGATTATTACCAGCCGCATCAGGTTTTTACAAACTGTTGACACTCAAAATCGCCCAACTGTCATCCTAGGAGGGATTGTGAGCTGCGGTCCCCTTAGCCGGCAGTTAATTCCGCAGCCCGAAGGAGCTGCTGCATGAGTCGCACTCTGAGGCCGGTCCAATCTGCGGTTCTGATCTTTACCTCACTGCTGTTTTTTGTGCTCTTGGCCGTTGCTAGCACCACGTGGTTAACAATTTCCAGTCCCAATTCAGGAACAACCAACTACCTTTACGGGGTTTCGGCTATTTCCCCGTCGGATACTTGGGCGGTTGGATATGCCTACAACGGAAGTAATCAGTTGACTTTGATCGAGCATTGGAACGGCACGAACTGGGCCATTGTCTCTAGCCCGAATCCTGGAACGCAGACTCGTTGTGGGACAGGCTATAGCGGAAACGTGTTAAGCAGCGTCGCCTCGCTCGGCAGCAACAATGTATGGGCTGTGGGTTACATATGCGGTTGGCAGAGCCGCACCCTTATCGAGCATTGGGACGGTGTTCACTGGACGGTCGTGCCCAGCCCGAGCGTGGCCGGCGCTGATTCAAGCACGCTCGTTTCGGTGGCCGCAGTTTCTGCAAATAACATTTGGGCGGTAGGAAATTTTCAGGTCGGCGGTCAATACCAGTGGAACACGTTGGTGGAGCATTGGAATGGCACGCAGTGGAATATTGTCAATAGCCCTAATTGCAGTGGGAAAGATAAGAATTTTCTCAACGGGGTGGTGGCTGTATCCGCCACTAACATCTGGGCGGTCGGATATTCCGAAGACGACACAGCAAGCGCGATTGATGTGCCCCTGGTCGAACACTACAATGGGACCAGCTGGAGCATCGTTCCGAGCGTCTATCCTTCTCCCAGCAAATACAACGCTCTTTATGGAGTGACTGCTTTGTCGGCCAGCGATATCTGGGCGGTAGGCTATGCCAACGAGAACACGCAAGGGCAGAATGGCGCTGCCTTAATCGAGCACTGGGATGGCACACGCTGGAAGTTGGTCAGCAGCCCGCTTGCGGGGAGTGCCACTACCCTCTACGGAGTGGTGCCCGTCTCCAGCACAGACATTTGGGCCGTGGGCTACATCCAAACCAGCAGTGTGCAATTTTTGCCCGTGACCGAGCACTGGAACGGCACGAGCTGGGGGGTGGTGACGGCACCGAATCCTGGCAAGGTTGCGCAGCTATTCGGCGCTGCAACCAGCAACGGTCAAGTCTGGTCGGTGGGAGCATATTCCAAATCCGCCATGACGCAGGGGTACATGCCGAATCCCTTGACGCTCACGATGAAAAGATAGCACCCAGTTAGCATCAACGGATGCGGCGGCACGGTGGCTAGGGGAGGGAATAAAGATTATGAGCGATCCGGATCGTGAGTGTAATCGTCCTGTTATTCGCTGCGACTTAGATACCTGCATACCAGGAGTAGCCACTATTCGGGGACTTGGGATCGAGAGCCGAGACAAAGCCTTTGAGTGAGTCCGTGACCATCAGCCGGGTTACAAATTTGACGCTCTTGTAGCCAAGTTGGCGGGGCACACGTAAGCGCAGTGGGCCGCCGAACGCGACCGGAAGATCTCCGTCGTTCATGCCCCAAGCCAGCAGAGTCTGGGAATGCTGAGCATCGGCCATGTCGATGCTCTCCCACCAATCTGGGTCAATGGAGAAGTAGACGACATACCGCGCCTGGGGCAGGGTCCCGGATGCCTTCAGCACTTGAAACAGAGGTGTTCCGATCCACTCGGCGACGTAGGACCATCCCTCCTCGCACACTACTTCGGTGATCTGGCTGCGAACTGGCAAGCTCCGAAGATCCGCCAGGGAATACGATCCCGGTCGTGCCACCATTCCATCGATGGAAAGCCGCCAGTCCGCAAAAGCGCCGCCCTGGAGGCGTTTGAAGGCATCGTTCAAAGGAGGGATGTCGTTGGCGAAAGGAACCCTGGAGATCATGCTGCGAGGAAACTCGCGAGCTAGCGAGTTTCCGGTAAAAAGCCGCTGGGCGGCGTAGGTCAGCGTTTCGCCCGGCCCATAGATTCCACCGCTATCAGGCGGGACGAGCCCATAGCGCTTCGCCACATTGGCGGCGATGGCCAGACCTGAGACGCCCGCGGTTGCGGCGAGGCCGCCGGTCACAAACTGACGACGTGAGATCTTGCTCATGTGCGATCCTGAGGCGCAGAGGCCAGACCGATCATTTCCCGCATTCGACTTGCGAATCCGGTTAGAACAACCATGGCGACGTGGAGCGCCAAAAAGAGCACGAGAGAGATAGAGACGAAGAAATGAAGAGTGCGCGCCGATTGTCGTCCTCCGAGGGAGTTAACGGCCCAGGGCACAGCGGCATTGAATCCGGGGGACATCGCGAGACCGGTCCAGATCACGAGCGGAACCAGGGCAAAGATGACAAGCAAGTAAGTGACGCGCTGGAGCACGTTGTATGAGCGGGAGTCAGCTGCGTCCGGCGGCGCCAGGCGGAGGTGCTTCGCCATCACGCTGCGAAATGCGCTCCATGTCCTGTCAGCAGGGGCTGGAAACAGGTTCTTCCAGAAGTGGCGCGTCCACAAACCGGAGATGAGGTAGACCAAGCCCGTCAGCACCAAGGCCCATGCCGCTTCAAAGTGGAGATACCGGCTCCAGCCATTCTGGTCGGGCAGTACGTATCGGTAACCAGTCGGGACTGTCGCTCGCGAAGAGGGGATCGGAATCTTGAACAGCGGAGGAGTCCGGGAATTGCCCACTTCGCCCCAATAGAAGCGGGGGTGAGAGATCAAGATCTCAACCCCGCTGACCAGCAGAGCAAGGAAAGAAATTACTGTGATCCAGTGCGTCACCCGGACCAGCAGAGTATGCCGGGGAGGTTTTTGATTTTGGACCGAGGGAGCGTGAGACACGCGGGAAGCATAGCACGGTTTTGCGCCCTGACCCGCACCCGCTCCCAGATCGTGGCTCCTAGCCCGCCTTGGAACGCACCCCGTACCCTACTCTTACTCGGCGGTCAGATCGCGGCCCAGTGGCTCGGCTGAGACCCGGTTTGGTTTGCGCAGCCGTCAGCCCTTCATCGCCTCGTTGGCCTTGGATGCGGCCTAACAACCACCTAAGCAAGAAGCCTGCCAGAAGGCACTCGACACCAAAGCCAATGACGAGGGATACGTCGAAAAAAGTATTCGATCCCGGTGCAAGCGTGATCCCCCCGTAATCGAAAAATAGCCGAGTCACTCTTTCAGCAAAGTAACGAGCACCGGGATCGTAATAAATCAACAGATTCAGGACACCCGGTGATCCCCCGTGTCTTCACAAGAAAACCAAGAGTGTCTTGAAAGCCAGTCCAACTACTAGGAACGCTATGGGCGTCGCTTCATGTTCATGACTCCACCTAGCAGGCTGCTGAAAAATTGATGGATTCGGTGTTTTTCTTTTTGTTTCATGGTTCGCGATGTCGAAGGTCTTGATTTGCGGTGTTTTTGTGAGCTCCCGGTCTAACTCTTATGCTCCTCGGGACACACGTTGGCTCCGAGTTACCCCGCTGGAACGACCGCAAGGTTTCGCATGCGTACCAG